>CAYOWJ010000008.1:24395-31937 GCA_964407625.1 uncultured Lentimicrobiaceae bacterium | reverse complement strand
TTAAGCCGTGGGTCCTGGGTTCGAGTCCCAGCTGGATCACTTGGTTTAGTCATAAGGCCTTGTAAGCTAATAGTTTGCAGGGCTTTTTTAATGCCTTGGAATTCCTGATTTACTTTCGGTAAAACTTACAAAGTATTAATTTTCAACAAAATACATATCAATTAAGCCTTTGTTTTTTGCCTCAATTTTTCCGCGATAAACGCACATAAAATGATCTTTAACTTTTTCGTAGGTATTTTGGGAAATGTTCACTTTTCCGGTTTCACTGCTCGATTCCATCCGCGAAGCGACGTTAACCGTGTCACCCCAAATATCGTACTGGAATTTTTTAAATCCAACAACTCCGGCTACCACAGGACCTGTGTGGATTCCTAGTCTAAGTTCAAAGTAAGGTTTTCCCTCTGATTTTTTCTGAAGTTTTAATTCGTCCATAAACTGCTGAATTTTGAGTGCAGCACGAACTACATCAACAGGATTGGTGGAGTTAGGTACTGGCAGGCCTCCTGCGCACATGTATGCATCACCAATAGTTTTGATCTTTTCGATATTGTGTTGCGAAATTATTTGATCAAATGCCTTAAAACAATGGTTTATCTCATAAACGAGTTCCTGTGCTGACAATTTTTCGGCCAGATAGGTAAACCCTTTAAAGTCGGTAAACATTACAGTAACCATATCGAAAAAGCGTGCTTCGGAAGTCCCTGTTTCCTTTAGTTCTTCGGCAGTTTCGGCAGGTAAAATATTAAGCAGCAATTTATCTGAACGTTCTTTTTCGTAGTTGATAATTTTGTTTTTATCGGCCAGTTCGTTGCGTGTTCTTCGCACATAACGGTATCTGTGAAGCAACAGGATGGCAAGAATTAAAATAAGCGCTCCAACAACTGACACCGAATTGCGTATTATCTTTTGTCGTTTGGCACTAAGTTTTTGTATTTCCGAATCCTTTGTAAGCAATAAAATTTCCTGTTGTTTTTTATCACTTTCAAACTCCTTAATTTTCTGAACAGCTTTGTCTTTTTCCAGGGTCATTATCGAATCTTTCAGAAGCGTAAGCCGCTTATTGTATTTGTAAGCTTCCTGGAAATCCAATAACTGTGCATAAATATTCGCCTTGCCTTCATAAATTTTCATGATATAAAATCTTGCTCCCAGTTTTTGGGCAAGTACTTCTGATTGATTAAAGTATTCCAATGCTTCTTTAAGCAAACCCATCAAAAGATGGTTGGAGGCAATACCATTGAGCGATACGACTTTACCAAGTTCATCATCGATTTCGCAGGCAATTTCATAGGAGCGTTTTTCGTACACAAGTGCTGTTTCGTACTGATTTAGCCGTTGGTATGCCAGTCCAAGGTTGTGTAAAGCAATCGAATAATCATACCGGTTCACTAATGTATCCTGCAAAAATAGCGACTTCCTGAAATACTCCAATGCTTTTTCATTTTGGTTCATGTCATAATACAACAATCCGATGTTTCCGTAATTGTAGGCGAGTTTCTTATTGTCTTTTAACCGTTCATTAATAAAACTTGCTTTATGATAATATTCGAGGGCTTTTTGATAATACTGAAGTTCGGAATATCGGGAACCAAGATTATTGTAAATTTTTCCCAACAAAATCGAGTCACGGGCACTTTCGAAAATATCCAAAGCTTTTAAAGCATAAACAATCGATCGCTCCATTTGGCCAGTAACGGCAAGTGTTATGCTGTAATTATTACACAATTCACCCTTGCATATTTTCAGATCATACTTCTCGGCAATAGCCAGCCCTTGTTCATAAAAGATGAAAGCTGAATCATAAAATCCTGTAAGATCGAAAATGATGCCGGCGTACATATTTAATCTGGCTATGGTCCGGTAATCAGAAGAGGTTTGAGTCAATTTTAAAGCGATTTTAACCTGACGTAGGGTAGCATCGGAGTTGTTGTACATCGAAACAGAAATCTGTTTTAGGAAAGCATTATTAAGCGTACTATCATTAGGATTTAATTCCATTATTTTGAGCAAACTATCCGAAAATGAAACATTTCGATCGTTTGCTTTACTCTGGATATTAGCTAAAATGAAGAAAATCAGTACGTAAATTGTTCTGTTCATCCGATAATTTGTTAACACTGAATTTGAGACATAAAATAGAATAAAATCCTGAACGATCGAGAGTAAGATAATCCACAATAAATCTTACCATAAAGTTTCGTAAGCTGTTAAAAATGAACAAATTTAAAATATCTTTGTTCATCAAACATATTTTATTGAAAATTAATCATAACTTTCAGTTTTTTTTACAAGTAAAACATCAAAACATCAAATTATGAAAACAAATACGAGTACTTTAACAGAAGAATCAGATTTATTACGTAAAGCAGAAATCGAAAATTACCGGCTTTTAAAAGATCAAAAACTTGGGAATCCTGCTATTTCGCCGCTTTCCAGCGAAAAAATACAAACATTTTCAGGATTGAAATATTTTGAGATCGATTTTAAATTCAGTTCCAAGGGAATAATCAAACGTAACGAACCCGGAATATTTGTGGAGTTGCCAATGTCGGGTGGTGCTAAATTGAAATTTGAGGAGTTCGGAACAGTAAGTTTTAAGCTCCTGGACAAGATTTTCTCTCTCTCCATTTTTAAAAATCAAAACCTCCCCGAATTTTCCGAAAATCCGGATCAATTGTTTATCCCGTTTAAAGATGCGACTTCTGGTAAAGAAACAAACGCAACCGGAAGATACCTGCCTTTAAGCATAACATCGGATCAAAATGAAGTTTTTATTGATTTTAATAAAGCAATTAACCCTTACAATGCATATAATGCGGCCTTTGTAAGTGTAAATCCGTCTTCATCACCATTACTAGAGGTTTCGATGATTTCGGGTGAGCGGAGATATGAAGACCGATAGAGCAAGGAAAATTCAGTTTTTGTCAGAAAATTAAACTAATTATTTGCTAACCAGTTCTTTAAATGTCTTTTGTTTTTTTAGGAAAGCAAGAAAAATATTTCAGAAAGCAATTTTCCGAAAAATGCTAAATCAATTTGAATAAATGCTTTAAATTTTTTTGGAAGATTGCTTTATCGAAAATTTTCAAATAATAAAACAATCCTAAAAGAGAAGATAATATCAGAAACTACTTGATTTTCCGATATTCAAAAATGTATTTAAATGGAAGGTTATCCCAATAATCAATCATTTTGAAACCATACCCACTATCATAAAGTTGTTCGGTAATATCACCCCGGAAATCCTCAACCGAAACTTTTACTTCGCATTCTTTAGTTTTAGGGTCAACAAACACATCGCTTGCTGAGGCGAAAAGGTTTCTTAAAGATTGAGTCACCAACTGAATTTCGTTTTCCATCTGCTTTTCATTTTTAAATCTGACGACAAAACTACTTCCAAAGTACCAATAAACAGTGAAAAAAAGAATAAATAATCGTTAAATTTTTTCTAAAAATTGTAATTTTTTGATTTATAATTAAATAGAAAACAAATAGTTTTCATCAAATCTATCAGTAAAATTACTAACCAATCGAAAGATCAGGATTCCATTTGATTTTTGTTGGCAAGGCACCTTTATTAATCCCATCAACAAAGGTTTCGATGCATTCTTTGAGATCTTCATGATAGCCGCCTTCAAGTACTCCAAAAATATTTTTAAAGGCTTTGCTGAGTTGATAACCACATTCGTAAAAGGCATGTAATGAATAATTCAGGTTGAGTAGCCGGTCTTTTCGATAGCCATCAAAACCAGCAGAGACAGCAACAACATCTGGTTGGAATTTGATGGCAGCATTTATTGCTTTTTGAACTGCCATTAAAAATTCTTTTTCGCCGCTGTTTTCAGGAATTGGTATATTCACTGTGTAACCAATCCCCTCTCCTGCACCAAATTCGAGGAATGTACCTGTGTAAGGATATGAATTTTGCTGATGAATGGAGCAATAAAAAACTTGTTTACTCTGATAAAATATCCATTGTGTCCCATCGCCATGATGACCGTCGATGTCGAAAATAAACACTTTTTTACCTTCATCGGCTAGCTTTTGAGCTGCAATTGCGATGTTATTAAAAAGGCAAAAACCCGAGGCTTTATCCCTTGAAGCATGATGCCCGGGAGGGCGGATAACTGCAAAGTCCATTTCCTGTGAGGCTTTAATGGTTAATCCAACCGCAACACAAGCAGCATGATAACTTTCGGGTGTGAGTTTTGCCTCTGCAATTACATCCTCATTAAAACATGCGTTTTTTATTTTTTCGATGTACTCGTCCGAGTGAACAAGGCTCAGAAACGGTTCACCGTCGGCATCGGTATCAGGGATTGATTTAAAGCTATCAAGCCTGTAATCGCCTTCGTAAATACTACCTAAATTGTGATCGAGAAAAGTTTTATTGAAAAGAATTTTCATAGGCTGTCATATTGTTGCGAAAATAAGAATTAATTACTAAAAAAAATAGTTCATCCAAATTTATTCCTTTTCGCCATTTTATTGTCTTAACGAAAATGCCGAAAGGCTGGGTTGCATTCTGGAAGAATAAATTTTGGAATTGTGAACGAATTATCGTGAATCATCCGGAAAATCTTACCCAAATATCTTTCAGTTGTTTCCACTATTCAGGAAGAAACTAAAAAAACTACCTTTATTAACTTCACTTTGTACCTCGATGCGGCTGCCATGACGTTCGACAAATTCTTTACAGACAATAAGCCCAAGACCGGAACCTTTTTCGCCTGAGGTGCCATTTGTAGTAGAATTTGATGCAAGATTAAAAAGCTTGTTCAAATGGTTTGCAGGAATTCCTATTCCCTGGTCTTTGACGGTAACCTTAATTTTTGATTTTTCCCTGACAATCTCAATGGTAACATCACTGCCGGAAGTACTGTACTTAATTGCATTATGCAACAGGTTTCTAAAAACAAGATCCATCATTTCGGGGTCTCCCCAGGCAAAAATATCTCCTTCAACCTTTAAGTGCAGTGTAATTCCCTTTTCGCGGGCAGGCAACAAAAAAAGGTTTATGTTATCTGCTGCAAGCTGCGATAAGTTAAAATTTGAAGGGGCGTATTTGATGCGTCCGGTCTGAGCTCTTGACCAAATCAGCAGATTTTCGAGAAGAGAGTAAATTCGCTTTGCCGAATTATGAAAACCCTGAATTCCTGCAATTTTGTCTTCTTCATCAAGTGTTTCAAAATTGGTCGACAATAACTCACTAATCGATAACAGACTTGTAAACGGGTTTTTGAGATCATGGGCAATGATCGAAAAAAACTTATCTTTTGTATTATTTAACTCTTTAAGTTTTGCCTCGCTTTCGACAAGTTTTTGGTTTGTCGATTGTATTTTCAGGTTTTGCGAGGTCAACAATTTATTGGTTTTGATTTTTAAAAGGTAGCCGTAAATAAATATTGCAATCCCGGCAAGGGCAAGCATTTCGAGAATGATAAACCACCAGGTTTCCCAAATCGGGGGCGCAATGTTGATGGCAAGTTGTGCCTGCGTTTTAATTTCTTGTCCGTCGGCATTATGGGCAGTTACCTTAAAAATGTAATTTCCGGGCTTCATATTGGCATAAGTAACATAGTTTCTTGTTCCCGAGAAATTCCAGTTTTCATCCATATTCTCCATTTTGTAGGAGTAATTTACATTTTCGGAAGGGGGGCAATTAAGGGCTGCAAACTCAAAGCTGATAAATCGCTGTTGGTAGGATAATTTGATTTCACTGGTAAAAGAGATGCTTTTTGGTAAAAAATAGTTGTCGTTTTGTTCGATGACTTTTGGAGATATTTCCTGCGAATTCCCGACCAGGTCTGACGGAGCTATCAAAACACGCTTTCCGAGAATATCAAACTTCGTAAAAACCACCTCCATCAGGTTGGCAGATGGTTTAATTTTTTCAGGATTCACGATATTCAAGCCATACACCCCACCAAAATACATCTTACCACTTCTGCCTTTGTGAAATGCGCCACCATTAAACTCATTACTCTGAAGGCCATCATTAACATCAAAATTTTTACATGAATAATCCCGAAGATCAAAGCGGGAAATTCCAAGATTTGTGCTTAACCAGATTACATCGTCTGATTCGGGCAAAATTCCGTAAATTGTCTCATTAGGAAGGCCTTCGTTAAGCCCAAATTTGCGAAAAACGGAGGTTTCCGGATCAAAACGATTCAAGCCATTGTTTGTTCCAATCCACAAAAGCCCTGAGTTATCTTCATAAATCGAAAAAACAATATTATCCGAAATACTTCCGCTGTTGGCTGGATTTTGCTGATAACTGGTAAATGTCTCATTTTTAATGTCCATTTTATTCAAACCACCGCCATAAGTTCCGATCCATAAATTACCGGATTTATCCTGCATTATTCCTGAGTAAACAAAATTATGTGACATACTCCGGGGGTCTTCGGGCAAATGTTTGTAGCGGGTGAATTTGCTTTTGGAAGGTTCAAATTTGTTTAAACCATCGCGTGTTCCAATCCATAAATTCCCATTTTTATCTTCAAAAATCACTCTTACCGAGTTGTTCGATAATGTTTCAGGGTTAGCCGGAACAGCAGTAAAATGTTTAAAAGTGCCTGTTTGCGGAATAAATAAATCTAAACCTCCCCCATCGGTTCCGATCCAGAGATTCCCTTTGCTGTCTTCAAAAACCTTTCTAACTGTTGAAGATGCCACAGAACCCGGGTCAGCTATATGGTCGTAAAATTTAAAAGTGTTGGTTTTTGGAGAAAAGCAGTTTAAACCTTTGTTGTTGGTCCCGATCCAGATATTTCCATCGCCTGACTCAAAAACTGACCAGATGAAATTGCTCGAAAGGCTATTGGTATTTGATGGATCATGTTTGATGAGATCGAATTTGTGGGCCAAAGGATCATAAATGCTGATTCCTGCGCCAAAAGTTCCAAGCCAGATTACTCCGGAACGATCTTCATAAATACAGTTAATGGAGTTTTCGGAAAGGCTTTGCTGGTCGGCAGAATTGTATGAATAATGACTAATCTGGCTGGTTAAGGGTTCAATTTTATAAATGCCCGAACCAAAAGTGCCATACCAGATAATTCCCTGACTATCTTCGTAAAGTGGCTTTACAGCATTAATAGACAAACTGTTGGATGAGTCGAAGCTATCGACAATCAATACAAACGTTTGTTTTGCTTCATTAAACCTGCATAAACCACGTGAAGTTCCTGCCCAAAACACCTGGTTTTTATCGATGTGAAGTTTTTCGACCTGAAGGTCAGTAAGAATCTGGCCCTGCTGGGTTTCGATGGAAAAATGTTGTGATGAATTATCAATGGTGTTGTATTTGAAAATCCCAGTATTTGTACCTGCCCAGATTTCATCGTTGCTGATATGTAAAGACGCCACATTTACACGAATACTTTTTGCAGGAATAAGTTGAATTTCCTGGCACAAACCTGTCTTTTGATCAAAATAAAATAAACCCCGGTTTGATCCAATCCACATCGACCCATTTTTACCAGGAAGCAACACATGAATTCTTGAAGATAAGCCAGGTTTTTCAGCTTTTCCCGA
>CAYOWJ010000008.1:20833-24295 GCA_964407625.1 uncultured Lentimicrobiaceae bacterium | reverse complement strand
CAGGAAGCAACACATGAATTCTTGAAGATAAGCCAGGTTTTTCAGCTTTTCCCGAAAGTGAAATCCTTTCAATTACTTGATTATCGATAGTTATTCTGGTTAATCCGGCGACCGTTCCAACCCAGATATTTCCGGTATCGTCCTCTGAAATCGTTGTTATGGTGTCGTTCGACAGGCTTTGAACATTTGTCCGGTCAAAAAAATAATGCCCAAAAATTTCGGTTTCAGGGTCGAATTGAGATAATCCACCCCTTGATCCCAGCCAAAGTTTGCCGCGGCTATCCTGCAGAATAATTTCCGTCCATTTGTAGGAAAGTCCGCTATTGCCGGTTGGATCAGCCCTGTAAATGACGAAATTGTTACCATCATACTTATTTAAACCATCCTCAGTTCCAAACCACATAAAACCTTTGCTATCCTGAAAAATGCAATAAACCGAACTGAGCGAAAGTCCGTCGTTGATGGTTAAACGCTTAAACCTGATGTGTGAACCTTGTGAAAAAACCGGGTAAGAAAAATGGGACAGTAGAATCAATACTGTAAATGTAATACACAAAGCCTTGAATTTATGTAACATAAATCTTAAGATGTCTGATATTTACCCATCAACATGTTCGAAAGAAAAAAACCATTTATGTAAAAATCCACAATAAGTTTGAACGATTTTCATGTCCAAAAAAATTATTGGTGCCATTATTTTTGATTTCCAAATTTCAACCAAAAATAGCAAAATTTTTATTTTAAATCAAGAACTTCTTGATTTTCCGCTAAATAACCTGCTCCAAAAGCGAAGCAGGATTCCGGTTTTATGGTGGAAATTTCGATATTTAATTCTTCGAATCAAGCATTTTAATCGTTTGCCTTACAGCTTCCTGCGGTGTTGCTGGTTTAAATCCAAACCTTTTTTCAAATTTTGAACTGTCAAATAAATAATCCCGATCATACTGATACGCCATTTCTTTAAATTCCTTGAGAATGGGTACGAAGATTCCCAGAATTCCCAACATCCAAACCGGCATCACGCTGATTTTACTTTTAACTTTTAATTCCTTTGCAAACATGTCAATCCAATCCTTTCCTGTAACAGGCGATCTGTCGGTGGGTAAATGCCAGGTTTGCCCATACGCTTCAGGTGTATTTCCTAAGAGTGCTGTTGCTCGGGCGGCATCATTTGTAAACGTAAAGTTGTGAATTTTAGATGTATCAGCAAGCCATGTTGCTTTTTTGCCATTTTTTAAATCTTTATAGACCATTTCAGACAACAGGGAATTTTTTGGCCCGATAAAATCGGCTGCTCTGGCAATTAATGCGGTCAATTCACCGGTTTTCATAGCTTCCAAAAGCATATTTAAAATGAAAGCCCTGATTTCTCCCTTTTTACTTGGAGGTTTGATAGGTGTCTCTTCAGTCATACCATTTAAAAAATCAGGATTGTACATGTAAATATTGTCGAAGAAAACCAACTTTGCATGATGCTTTTTGCAGGCGCCGATCACGTTGCTCATCACTTTTGGCCATTTTTCTTTCCATACTTTCAGATTATATTCGAAACCAACAGTAAGGTAAACGACTTCAGAACCCTGAACAGCTTTATCAACCTGCGTTTCATCGGTGAGATCAGCAGCAAAAAGCTCATCATCAGGATTGACCTTTTTAGGATTCCGGCTTACCAGGCGGATTTTGGTGGTGAATTTTGAAAGCTCCTTCGCAAGCGGAGTTCCAATAACACCGCCTGATCCAAGAATTGTTTGCAAATTATTATTCATGATAATTTTGAATTAATTTATGATCTGTTGAAACCTTCGCGCAAAGCAAAAATCCTAATTTTTTCTTTTAATCATTTCTGATATTTCATTTTTTATGAAAGTAAAATCATCACCTGAAAGTAAGAAATTACCTGCCGAAGTTTTTGTAATCTTCATAAAAACAATAAGTTGATAGCCTGCCGAAGCAAAATACGAAATTGAAGCCGTGATTCCGGCACCTAAAATCCCAAATTCCGGAATCAGCGTAAAGCCGAAAATCAGCGTAAGCACCAAACCGATTCCCGATGAAATGGTGTTGTGATAATGCCGGCCTGTTCCTGAAAAAAAATGACTCAGAATCATCGAAACCGACATGGCCAGAATACCGGGAGCAAGGCTCAGAATTACACGGTGTAATCCGGAGAAATCTTTCATAAAAACAAAAACAAAAAACGAATCAGGGATTAAAATGAGTACCACGAGGAGACCGAAAGTGATAACAAAAACGAACTTAAAAAAACGCAGTGTCATATTTTTGGCAAAAATGGCATCTGTCGAATTCGAAATTCGTGAATATTGAACCATCGCAACACTTTTTCCAATGAGCCACAAACCTTCTGAAACCTGGTTTCCAACCGAAAAAACTCCAAGACCGGGCTTTCCTAAAAAACGTTCGATAATGTAGTATCCAAGACGATAATTGAGCAGTTGCATCAAATTGGCCAATTGAACATAAGTTCCATACTTGAAAATCTGGATGATGGCTTCATCAAATTGCTCAAAACCTTTAAAATTTACATACTTGCGTATTGCGAATGCCGAAATTAAAAATGATGAGAAATAGGCCAGGTACATCGAATAAATGTACGAAATCACTTCGACCTGCTTAAGATAGAAAAAGAACAAAATGAGTGATCCTATCAAAACGACAACCTGAAAAACAGAGATAAAATTGAATTGTTTGATTTTTTCTTTTCCGAGTAAAACGTTTAAGTTGGTTGAAGCCAATGATTGGAATAAACTTATGAAAAGCACGTGGTGCGTGTAAATGCGGGGAATCAGGTCGAAAAATGAAAGGGCATAAGCGCCGATAATCGCCGACAAAAACGACCAAAAATACGCCGGAACCAAAATTGTAAATAGGTCGAAGCGGGGGATCAGATAAACCAATGCACCGCCCCCAACGATATTACTGAAGAGCAGAATAATGGTGATACCAAGCACGAGCAAAGTTATTTCACCAACACCACCAGCACCTAAATTACGGGCATTGATAATCACCACAATAAATGAGATAATAGTGATAATGAGCCTTGCTCCTGCCGTTCCGAGTATTTTTTTCAGCAACTGAATTATTTTTAGCGACGTTGGATTTTCAAAAGTTGTTCCGGAAGTCTCATGGTTTTTGCCTCAAACCAAGAAATTTCCCAAACTTTTTGACAATCATAAATTTAAAATTATTGTAATTGAATTTGAAACGTTTTCCATCAATCAGTGTAAAATCGCCCATCCCGGCTAAAGTATGCAAACCCCGGTTGTATTTTGAGTTTTTGGTCGGCTCCAGAAAACCAACTGGTTCTTCTTTAAATTCAAACGGATTTAAAACTGATATTTTGTTTAATACAACCCTCCCACCGTAAGTTTCAGCGCAGTCCTGGGCTGGTCTGATGAAATCTGTCCCGTCATAAAATGGTGTTCCTGCCGGTCTGGCTGACCG
>CAYOWJ010000008.1:1543-20733 GCA_964407625.1 uncultured Lentimicrobiaceae bacterium | reverse complement strand
TCATTTTCAAAGATGAAAGGGTACGAAAGATGAAATTCTTCGGTTATTGCCGGCTGAATTTTCCCGAATTTTCCATCGGTAAATTCAACCTGTGAAATAATCCCTTTCCTGGTTTGATAATCATAATTCTCGAAGACCATGTTGAATTTTCCATCCCTGAAAAATCCAAAAGGATCGGCATAATAATGGCCTTTTGGCGGATCCGGAAGCCATCTTATTTCTGCGAAAGCGGGATTTTTTACAACTTCTCTTACCTTACTTTTTAATAAACCAACGTTCCAATCTTCGGGATGATAAACTTCGTTGTGGTGAAAAAGCAGTTTGTTGTAAATGAGTTTTGCTATAAACCCAACCATCGAAAAATTGGAAGGCGCCTTGTAAACAGGAGCTTTGGTAAGACTTTGGGGATTTTGAAAATATGACGCCGACCCGTATAAAATGTCCCGGCAAACCTGCAAAGGGAAGGATGCCGTTTCGAAGTAAAGGTTATCAATTTGCGCGGAGTAGGAATGATTGATGGTTTTAAAAAAACCTTTTTTGAGGATAATCCCGCCATCCAGCTTGTCGGTCAGGCGTTGCAGAATAGCGCCGGTAACAGGATCATTTTTATAAATTTCCCAAAAACCTGGCGGACCTCCCCGGTATTTTTGTTCGTCGTCGTGATGAAATGACCAAACACCGTATTTTGCTGCATCTAAAATGTCTCCGCGGATGATATTGAATCCAAATCTTAAAATAAAAATCAGTTCATGCTTTTTGATTTGGGAAATATCCTGGTCAGAAAAGTATTCCGAAAATTTGGTTTTCCGGGTTTTGCAACGGATAACTTCGACTCCTTTAAAATATTCAGTTAAGTCGGCCAATTGCTTTGCTTCCGGCCTGAAAAGTAATCTGTTATAAAGATGATAAAGCCCGGTTTTATTCAGATAATTTCCGGCTTTTTGCCATAAAGATTTCTTTGGAGAGTCGTTTTCATCAACAATCAACAAACTTGCGATTATTCCATTATTTGTAAGCTGACGAAGACATTCCACCTGCCAGGCTTGAAAAACAAAACCGGTGCTCATCACTCCAAATGTGATTTTTTCCGGAACTCCTCCCCTATTTTCGGATGAATACTTCGTCATAAATCGCTAAAATTTCTTTTCCAACTGCCTCACGGCCAAATTTTTCACGGATCGGATTCTTTAAAATTTCCGGATTGTAGGATTTGTAATTTCCCATCATGTTGATGATTGAAGCTTTTAATGCTGCCCGGTTTCCAGGCTCGATCAGGATTCCGTTTGTTTCGTTAACAAAAATCTCAGGGCCTCCACAGCGCGTTGCAATTACGGGCTTTCCGGCAAGAAGTGCTTCCGCTGTAACAACCGAAAATGTTTCGGTAAATGAATTTAACACCAAGAAATCGACTTCATTGATGATTTTTAAAACCTCGTCGTTGTTTTTTCGACCCAAAAAAAATATCTTATTATTAAGAAGTCCGAAGCTTTCGGTCAATTGTACCAGTTTTTCCTTATCTTCCCCATCCCCAACAATCCAATATTCGGTTTCAAAGTTTTCCGGCAATTCGGCGACAGTTTTGATTACGTCACTAATATTCTTGATCCGGTCAACCAAATCAGCTACCGAAAGAAAAATTATTCTGCCCGGTGAAGCAGTAAATCGTCTGTTTTCAGCCTGTGGTAAGGCATCCACAATATTTGGAATGATGGAAAATTTCGAGTCTTTTATTCCAATCGTCACCAGGCTTTCTTTCAGATTTTTTGAAACAACAACGATTTTGGCGGCTCTTCTCATCACAAAAATGACGAGTTTCTGATAAATGAGATTTTTTCTCTGAAAATCCCCATTCATAAAGCCCGACCAATGTTCGGTAATGATGAATGGAATATGATGATAAAATGCCAAAATCCACGCTAATAAAGCAGTCCGGAGCACAACATGGGCATGAATGATAGCAGGTTTCCCAAATTGCTTTTTGGCCAGATTCATGCCTTTTCGCATGGCTGACAAATACCGAATGGTGTGAATTACAGGTTTTAAAATATTTCTTTGCTCAAATTCTCTAAAAAAAACTTTTACAGTAAAGACATTTTCTTCGGTTTTACTTTCGATTTTAAGGTTTTCTTTTTGCCGGGCTGATGTTGCAAAAACCACCGAGCAGTCATATTTTTTTGGGACAGCTTCGATATGCTTTTTGATAAATACGCCATTCTGGACATCCGCGGGATGAGGGTACCATTTGGGAAGATGAAGAATGTGCTTTTTATTAATCAACGTTTGGTTCATCAAATTGCAGGAATTTTTACGTGCCAGAAAGCAAAAGTAGATAATTATTCAAGCGGACAGCAAGAATCAGCGCCGATTTGGGGGAGATCATTAAAAAAACCGCAGCGGAGCTAAAATTGTGAATGAGTCCAGAGTAAAAACTAGTTATTTTGGGCTAAAGCCCGGTAAGTGGTTGATTTTCAATTGCCCCGACCTTAAGGTCGGGGCAATTGATATGCGTGATAATCAAGGCTTTAGCCACATTAATGAAATTTATTGACCCTTTTTAGACCAAGCTCAAGTATTTTTAGAGAATCAGGATGGAAAATTTAAATTTGCATCCGGTTATCGGCCGAAAGGCTGAATTTTTTACTAAATAAGGGTTTCATGCGAAAAACAGCGTCTTAACATTTGGTTATTTATTCCTGAAAAAATATCGAATATGCTAACTTTAAAAATCATTTTCTGGACATTCCTCTTCATCATCTTTTACACTTATCTCGGCTATGGAATTTTACTTTATTTGTTAATCCGGATAAAACGGTTGTTTGTGCGGGGCAGCCAAATTTCCGAAAATCCAGGTTATGAGCCGGAAATATCCCTGTTTTGTACGGCCTACAACGAAAAGGATTATGTTGATGAGAAAATTAAAAACTCAAAGTCGCTCGAATATCCCAAAGAAAAAGTGTACCAAATCTGGGTTACAGATGGCTCTGACGATGGAACCCCAGATTTATTGAGGAAATACGAAGGGGTTGAAGTTTTTCATCTTGACGAACGGGCAGGCAAAATAGCTGCCATGAATCGCGGGATGCAGTTTGTAAAAACCCCGGTTGTGATTTTTTCTGACGCCAATACCATGCTTGGAAAAGAGTCGGTCAGGAGGATTGTTAACCTGTTCAGCAATCCAAAAGTTGGTTGTGTTTCGGGTGAAAAGCGGGTTGCAAGTAACGAAACGGACAATGCTGCCGGCAATGAGGGAATTTACTGGAAATATGAATCGAAACTAAAAAAGTGGGATGCAGAGCTTTATAGTGTTGTGGGCGCCGCCGGCGAATTATTTGCCGTTCGTACAGCGCTTTTCGAGCATGTTGAGCCAGATACTTTGCTCGACGACTTCGTGATTTCGTTGCGGATTGCCAAACAGGGCTTCACCATCCAATACGATCCGGAGGCTTATGCCATCGAAAATTCGTCGGAAAATGTTCAGGAAGAACTTAAACGAAAAATCAGAATTGCTGCCGGAGGCATTCAATCTATTATCAGGCTCAGGGAACTTTTGAACTTTTTTAAGTACCGGACGCTTTCGTTCCAGTATATTTCACACCGGGTTTTGCGCTGGACCCTTGCCCCGCTTGGCCTTCTGGTAATATTTATTTTAAATGGTATTTTGGCAATTCATGAAGGATTATCAGTCTTCCCGTCAATCTATCCGGTGCTTTTTTTAGCACAAATCATATTTTATGTGGCTGCTTTGTCAGGATGGTATTTCGAAAACAAAAAAATCAAGATGAAACTCCTCTTCATTCCTTATTATTTTTTCATCATGAATTTTGCAGTTTATCTTGGCTTTGCGCGATATCTCAAAGGCAGTCAGTCGGTAAAATGGGAAAAGGCCAGAAGAAAATCCTGAACGAATCATCTGCCGGCCTTAACCAAAGCGTTTTCCGGAAATTATTTTGTAACGATTTCCTGTAATTCAACTTCAAAAACCAAAGGAGAATATGGTGGAATCCTTTGTCCCGAACCACGATCGCCATAAGCAAGGTTTGAAGGAATAATCAAAGTTGCTTTTCCTCCGGCATTCATCATAGCAATTCCTTCGTCCCAGCCTTTTATTACACGTCCTTCGCCTAAAGTAAATTCGAAAGCCTGGTTACGGTTTGACGAAGCGTCGAAAACGGTTCCATCAAACAATTTACCTGTGTACCATACTTTTACTTTATCGCCTGCTTTAGCTTTTGCGCCGGTTCCTTTAACCTGTTCGATGTAATACAGGCCTGAAGTAGTTGGTTTTACGGTGATGTTGTTTGCCGAAACATATTCGCGGATTATGGTTGCCTCATCGCCACTTTTACTCTGATTGTATTGTGCTTTATCCTGAATTTTGATCAATTTGACATCACAAATCAAAGGTGTAAAAGGCGGGATAAGATTGGCCCTGCCCTTTTCGCCAAAAGCCAGATTTGAAGGCATAATCAAATGTGCCGAACCTCCTGCTTTCATCATTCTCAAAGCCTGGTTCATACCTTCGGTATCAAAAGGTTGTCCAAGTTCAAATACCACCGGATCCCCGGCTGCTTCTGACGAAAATATTTCGGTTCCGTTTAAAAGTTTTATTGTAAAATGAACATTAACCAGGTCGCCATCTTTAGCCAAAGGTCCACTACCAGGTTTAACCGACTCAAAGTAAAGTCCGCTTTCGGTAGGTTTTATGATGATGTTATTGCTGGCAAGATAGGTATTCAAAATATCAGATTCCTCTTTTTGAAGCGCATCCAGTTTTTCCTGGTATTCGAGCATTGCTTCATCCTGAGACTGAATTTTGTGAAGTTTGATGTTAAAAGTAAGATCACCAATCCCTTTTACAAAATCAGGAACTTCCTGAGCCTGCACAGTCTTAAGATAAAATGAATCGGCATTAACCATAAAAGCAGCACTGTCGCCAAGATGCATTAAAGCAAGCCCTTCGAAAATATCGCCAGGATAAACTGATTCGCTCATTGGGAGAGTTATCAGTCCGTCCTGAGTTGCGCTTGTATTAAAAAAAATCGTGTCAGCTGTACCATAAGTCATTTTTAAACCTAATAACTTACCATTTTCAGGAACTAACCCTGTATCATTTTTTACATAAAATTTGTAAGGCAGCCCATTTTTGGTAGTCTTGAAACCCGGGTATTTACCAGTGTTACAAGCTGAAATAAATAACAGGCCGACTAAAAACATCGCGACAAAACTGAGGTGTTGCTTTCTCATTTTAATTTTTGTTTACCACCGATTACTTTTCAACATCAACAAGTTCTACTTCAAAAGCAAGGGGAGTAAAAGCTTTGATTGGGCCACGGTCCTGATCGCCGTAAGCAATTTTTGAAGGGATGACAAAACGGGCTTTTCCACCAACTTTCATCATTGCAATACCTTCGTCCCAACCTGGAATAACCTGGCCTCTTCCAAGTAAAAATTCGATAGGTTCATTACGGTCGTAGGAAGAGTCAAATTTTTCACCATTCAAAAAAGTTCCTGTATAATGAACTTTAACTTTTTTACCGGCCACTGCCTGAGCGCCGGTTCCTTCGGTAACTACGATATAATAAAGTCCGCTGGCTGTTGGGGTAACCGTAATCTGGTTTTCGGTTACATACTTGGTAATTTCTAATTCTTCACCATTTTTACGCTCTTCCATTGCAAGTCTGCTGGCTTTTTGCATTTCATTTTCAGGTTTAATTTCGATCACTTTAATATCAAAGAATAATTCGTTAAAGGCAGCTAATTCTGCCGGAACTTCGGGATATCCCATCATTTTTTCAAAAAACACCTTTGTTTCCATTGCAAAAGTAGCACTGTCGCCGTTATGCATGAGTAAAATTCCATCCATCAGGTCGCCATCAAATCTTGGAATAATCTGGAATGGAATTTTGTTTTGTTTGCCTTCAAAAAGGATGCTGTCCTGAGTACGATAATTCATGTAAACAGTTACGATATCATACATATTTACCTTGGTAGAGTCTTCATTTTCAACGTGAAACATATACTTCAGACCACTTGTGGTGGTTTTAAATTCTTTTTGTTTCGGTTTACAACTAAACGAAATTACCATAATCAAAGCAATGGCCAACATGTTCTTAAAAACAAAAATCAAATTTCTTTTCATTTTAAATAGTTTAAATTCAATAAATTAAAGTTAATTACCAATTTTTTTATCAAGGATTTTTACATTTTTATCAAAAAAATAAAAACAGGGCGCGAAAGTAGAATAAATTTTTCAAGGTAAAGAAAACGAAACCAGAATATTCGTTAAAATGAACCAGCTTTTGTCTTAAAACCTGCTTGTCATAAATATTTAAATTGAAGGTTAGCGAAAAATCATCTGACCCGGAATAATTCCGGCATGGTGAAAATCGATGAATGTTCCATCGGGTTTGTACCTTAAAATCAATCCGTTTTGCTGATAATCAATCGCATCGGTAGCATAAATATCCGAAGTTTTTGGATCGACCGAAATTTGATAATAAAGGTGTTCCTGCTCAGGGATTAAAGGCAGTTCAGGAACTTTATTTTCGGCGATCGACATCCTGTAAATGCCACTGTTTATAAAAAACAGGGTATCACGCGTTCCATTGGTGCAAAGCGAAGATGGCGAACTTTGCATATCACCGAATGTAAAAATAACGTCAACTTCGAGGGTTTCCGGGTTGATTTGATGCAATGTCGGGATTTCTTCATTCATAAAACCACCGCTACACAAAACCCAGATTTTCATATTTTTATCTACAACCATCGAATTGGGTTCTTTGCCAACTTCGATCGAATCGGTTAACTGATCGTTTGCAGGATTGATAATGAAGACTTTGTTATTTTCGAAAGCCGGAAAAGAATAGTTCGACCAAAATGCAACAAAAACCAGGTCGTTTGCTAAAACCATTTGCTCCGACGAATAGCCTAAGCTGATTTTACCGGATATCGAATAATTTTTTGTGTCCAAAACCGAAATTTCATCTCCATACAAATCACTTACGTAAGCCTTGTTTTCAGCTACTTCCAGAATAAATCTCGGCGATGAAAATCCTTCGATTGTCGCCACCTGGGACAAATCTTTTAAGGCCACTATTTCGATTTTAGCAGAATTATTAACGGCAATCCAGGCATTTTCACCAATGATGCTCATCGAAAACGGCACATCGCCCAGCGGACGATTGTTGGTTTGAAAGAAAATATCGTTTTCGATTTTCGAGCTGTCGAACCGCAAAAATGAAAGTGAGCCGTTTCCCTGACCAAAATTACCTTCGTTTAGAATGAAAACCCCGTCGCCGGCATTATACTTCGAGCCTTGCGTGTTAATCTCACCGAAATCATCTTTATTATCGCACGAACTGATCATAAAAATCGCACACAGCAAGGTAAAAAATAACCATTGAAAACCTGAATTAGTCTGTATTACAAATTTGGAAACAGTATTATTTTTAGTGAAGCTGTTCATTTTGCTATTTCCCGAATTTATAACTTAACGAAAACCTGTAATTCCTTCCGGGCATGGGCTGCCAGGCAATAACCTGGTAATTTTGGGCCGTGAGATTGTTTATCGAAAACTGTAAATCAAAAAGAGATTTTCCCCAGGTCAATCTTTTCGCAAAGCGTAATTCATCAACTACGTAACCCGGTAAATAGCGCGAATTATCCGAAGTTGTGTAGCGGATTCCGGCGAAATTCAAAGTGTAGGTCATCGAAAAATTACGATAGTTCAACCGAAGTGTATTATTTAAGGTGTTGCGTGGAACATAAATGAGTTGTTTGCCAACCGAAAGGTCGTTTTCGGATAACGCCTTTTTATTGACAGCCGAGGTAAAAGCATAACCAAAAGCGTAGGTCCAATCGACTTTTCCGGATTTTCCGCTTAATTTAACTTCAAATTCGATGCCTTGCGAAATTACATTTTTGAGGTTTGAAGGGCTCCAATAGCTGTAAACGCTGTCGGGCAGCCACATGATCCAATTTTGAATATCTGAATAAAACGCTGTAATACCCGCTTCAAATTTTAAAGATTTTGATTGCTTTTTGAATGAAAAGCCACTTTCGGCCGAATAGCCGGTTTCATTTTGCAGATTTTCGTTACCTCCCGGATTCCAGTATAAATCGTTGAGTGTTGGTGTATGAAAGTTCTTTGCAACATTGAACTTTATAGTCAGGTCGTCATTTTTGGTTAAGTTGTAATTCAAGCCAAGCGATGGCGTAAAAGGCATTATTTTGCCATCAGTAATTTCCTGCCTTGCGATAAAGTTGAGGTACAATTTGTTTTTTAAACTAAAATTCAGACCTAAATAACCCGAGCCTTCGTTTCTGATTTTTGTTGCATCATAATTTTCCGAATTTACCTCATGATGGTTGTAATTACCGCCGGCATTAACCACAAAATTATTGGTAATCTGATTTTGGTATTTCACCGAATTTACCAATGAAACAACACTGTTTGAGGCATCGGTAAGTGAAATCTTGTTTTGATAATTAAGATCGTTGTACAACATGCCGGTTTGTAAAGTAAGCGAGGCTGGCCCTTTAAAATAGTCGAAGCTGAGAAGGCCTCTCACAAAGCTTTCGTTAAGTTTTTCGTTGCCTTCGGGGGCATTTGCCATAATATTTGGAGGAATCTCCCGGAAGTTTTCCTGCGCCCAAATTCTGGCTGAGAGCATTCCATGATTCCCGGTTTTGATCGAAAATTCCTGTAGAAATCCATTCTGGTTAAAAGAAGCGTCTTTTCTTGTTTCGATGGGTGGGTTTTCGCGGTTAACGGCATTATTCAGGAATTTAAAATCGTTTTTTGCTGATGCTGATAAAACTCGTGTTGACGACTGAAACCGGCGGTTACCAACCCTTACGGTTGCAAACGTGCGGAAGGTTTCAAAACTTGCAACTTCCTGCAAAAGCTGAATATCCAAAGTATTATTCCAGGTTATTTCGTTGTCGAGGTTGATGCTGCCACCGAGGCCACCATTGGTTTGAGAAATCGAACCAGCGCCATAAAAAAGTTTAATGTGATCGACAAAAAAAACCGGGATTTGCGAAAAGTCGGTCTGTCCCGGCATTGGCGAATTAATATTTACACCGTTCCACAAAACCTGGGTATGCGCGGCAGAAGCGCCACGGAAGGATGTTGTAGCAAGGCTTCCCTGACCATAACTTTTAACAAAAACAGAAGCTGAAGACGTCATTAATTCGGCCAGGCTTTTTGTCAGATGACTCTCCATCGTTGACGAATCAACTATAACAACTTTAAATCCGGCGGTTTTGTCGATTTTATAGCTTAGAATTTCAACCTCCAACAAATTCAGGGTGTCAAAAGTCATCTGAGCCTGTCCCAAAAATGGTGTCATCAGGCAAATGCAAAAGAATAGTATGTTTTTTAAATTCCGGATAAGCCTTGTTTTTTACTTCATTTTTAAAACTTTCTGACTAATAATCTGAGATGCATCAACGGATTTCAGAAAATAAATTCCTGCCGGAAAACAGCTTAAATCGATCTCTGCAGCATTTTTAACATCAGTTGTGCAGATTGTCAAACCTGCCTGATTGATGATTTCTATTTTGACTACCTCCTGAAGATTTTCAGGCAAGGATATCCTGAAACTGTTCCCGAAAGGATTTGGGAAAACACTGACCGAAATCTCTTCTTCGTCAAAGCCAGCGCTTGAGGCATGAATTACGCCAACACCATCAAGGTCGAAGCCACCGGTTTCGAATGGCGTGGGCCAGGGGTCGTTAACTTTACGATTTTCGCTATCAAAAGTTACAAATGTGTCCTGAATACTTCCAACAACATCAATAATTCTAACCCACGAAATCTGATTAAGATCCAAACCTCCGATTCCTTCGAGCTGTTCCAGGTCAAAAGGAGTTCCAAAACCCTGCCTGTATTTTCCGGCAAAGTTGTTAATCTTCGTAGTTTCGACAGCCCCAAAGGTGGCGATTTGAACATCGCTGTCCGTCATTGAAACCGAAGGAAACCGATAAAAATTAATTCCGTCAGAGCTTACCTCGACAAAGGCCAGTTCGAGAAAAGAATCGTTGAGTGCATTTTCAAAAACTGCAAAATCCCAACCTTCACCATTAATTATAGGTGTATCAAAAAATAATGTTGCCGAGCCTCCATCTCCAAGGCTCACCACATCAACCGAATTTCCTTCGGCTTTGCCAGTGGCATCAGCATGATCACCAAACCAAACTTCACCTAAAGCCGGATTTGAAATATCAAATCCACCGCGGACAACCTCACAGGAAGTTGCCCAGCCAACAAAAATGCTGCTGTCGTTTGATATTGCGGTTGAGCCGGGCTGTCCGGCAGCAGGAGGAAACTGGCCAAAAACGACACTCGTAAGCATCTGATAAAAAACAAAAAGCAATATTCTTTTCCTGGTTTTCATTGGTTTTATTGCTTAACAAATTTGGTGGTAAACGCCTGGTCATCGATATTAATCCGCAAAAAATAGTAACCAGGTTTCAGGATAGAAACGTCAATCGGACTATTAAAACCTGCAGATGAATTTATCGAAAGCACCTCTTTTCCTGCTAAATCAACCACCGAAATATTTGCTGCCAGGCCAATGGCTGAAGAGAAAGCCAATGTGTTCAGGCAAGGATTTGGATAAACCGACATTTGCTGAGTAACTCCTCCGGCATCAGAAAAACCAGTAACATCCAAATAATTAACAGCGAGGTCTTCCGAAGAGATTCCAACATCGTATTGTCCGGTTTCGTTGCCGCTTAAATCGAAAATCTTCCCGGTACCATCAGGTGAAATCCAGTACGAAAATGAAGCATAAATCTTTTCATTAACCACATCGAGGGCACAGGCTGTAATGTCCAGATTGGGCGAATTATCGGTGATTAGCGACAAATCCGCAATCGCCATTTCGTTAAGACTAATTGATCCGATATTTCCATCAATCATCAGATAAAGTTGCCCGTTGACGGTACCGGCAGCCTTTCCAAGAATATGCTGAAAGGTTGAAGCCGTTGCTGAGGAGTTGTTAAGATTGTATTTGATGATGGAGCCAGAAGTGCCCAGATAAGGCGTTTTACACACAAAAAATAAATCATTTCCATTTTCAAAAACATTTGAAATTCCAACTGCTGCTGTTCCAAGATCGATTTCACGGACAAAAGTTTCGTTTTTCAAATCCAAAATTGCAAGCTTTCCCACTGTGGCGGCCCATCCGCCAGTTACCGAAATATAGGCCGAATCGGCCACAACAATCACATCATAGGCTTCATCGCTAATCTCATCGAAGGTTTTAATCAGTGAAAGATCGCTAAGGTTCCTGATTTGCACAAAACCCGAAGTTACCGGATATTGCCGTGTTACGATTAGTTTATCCTGATAAACACCAAATTTATTGACACCTGAAAGTCCGATAGCAGCGACTTTCTCACCCGATTCCAGATTTATTTTCACCAACGAATCCTGAGCCGCAACATAAGCAAAGTTGCCATTGACAAACATGCCCTGAACTGATTGAGTGTAAATTGTAGCGAGATCGGTGGTGAGCTGGGTTTCGGGATCGAAAACATTGATGGTAACAAAATCATTTGGGTTTGAATACTCGCCCCCATTGGCGATCACAATTTGTTTTGTGACCATTTGCGCAGTCGCAAAAACCGGCAAAAGGTAAATAGTAAAAAGTAAAATCTTAAAATAAAAATTTTGCATCAATTTGTTAAGTTTTAAGATAAATTAAACATAATGAACAATTTATAACTTAAAACTCACAGGATAACAACTTGGAATAAATTTGAAAATCAGATTTATTCTGCGCTTTTGTCCCGAAAGCTTTGAATTAAATTGCAGTGGCTGGTCTTCTGACTTACTCACTTTTTGGAAGCCTTCCCATCCGCCGGTTAGCGGACAGTGGCATAAGAATGGTCCAAAAGTATTTTTGCGAGCTTACAGCAGCGGGAACTGTTCCCGATTTTCACGGGATTCCCAATTATGCATTTATTTCCGAATCGAAATAAAAAGCACCATTGCAGCGGCAAAAGTAATAAAATCATACAATGTCCATCTGGTAAACACCAAATTTTTTAACCAAAACTGTAGGAATAATTTAAAAAACACACACCTTATCTTTATTATATCTCTTGAAATTAACACTTTAGAAAAAAAATAAAAATCCCGGCCATCGAATCTGGAAATTGTTCTTAATTTTGAAAACTATTAGAAAACTTGATTCTCAGCAAAAATGACAGAAGGCAACGATTCCTTGATATTAATAGTTGACGATAACGTCAATAATCAACAAGTACTTGGTAACATCTTAAGTTTAAAAGGCTTTAAAATTGCGCTCGCATCAAACGGGCAGGAAGCGCTCGATTTTATTGAAAAGCAAATTCCCGACCTGATTTTCCTTGATATTATGATGCCTGACATGAATGGATTTGAGGTTTGTGAGCAGATGAAGCGGATCGAAAAATTCAGGCAAATCCCGGTTATTTTTGTCAGCGCCCTCTCAAATCCGGCAAACAAAGTTAAAGCTTTCGAAACCGGGGGCGTCGATTACATTACAAAGCCCTTTAATATGGGTGAAATCGTTGCCCGCGCCAAAGTGCATCTTAATTTGAAAAATGCGCAGGAAGAATGCTGCCGTGCCAATAAACTTCTGAAGGAACAAATGGCTGAAAGATCGAAATTGGAGGAAGAACTGCGAAAGGCCAAGGAAATTGCCGAAGCAAGCACCAAATCGAAAAGCGAATTTCTTGCCAGTATGAGCCATGAAATCAGAACTCCGATGAATGGAATCATTGGAACTGCAAGTCTTTTAAAATCCACCAACCTCGACGAAACACAACTTGACTATGTGAGCATTATCGATTTTTCGGCCAATAATTTGTTGGCCATTATTAATGATATTCTGGATATTTCCAAAATTGAAGCCGGCCAAATAACACTCGAATCCATCGATTTTAACTTTCATAACGTTGTAAACGAAACCATAAAGCTTCTTTATCCAAAAGCCATCGAAAAAGGTATCGATTTAACAGCAAATATTGATGACTCGGTGCCACTTTTTGCAAAAGGCGACCCCGTGCGATTAAAGCAGGTAATGATTAATCTGACAAATAACGCGATAAAATTTACTAAAAACGGGTATGTAAAAATTGAGGTCGTAACAATTGAGCAGGAAAATAAAATCAGAAGGTACCTCTTTAAAATTATTGATACGGGAATAGGAATCCCTGAAAATGCCAGGGATAAGATTTTTGTTGATTATCAGCAGGCTGATAACACAACCACCCGAAAATTCGGTGGAACGGGTTTAGGTCTGCCCATTTCGAAAAGATTAATCGAAATGATGAGTGGACAGATCGGCCTGGAAAGTGAGGTTGGGAAAGGTTCAACATTCTGGTTTACCATCGCCCTCGACGTTGGTAAAGAACCTCCTTACGAGTTAATTGATGAAAAAGCTGATTTTAACATCGATGATGCCAATAAACTTTCGATATTAATTGCTGAGGATAATCTTGTTAATCAAAAGGTAGCCATTGCCACACTTAAAAAATTAGGACACCGCCTCGAAATTGCAGAAAATGGAAAAATTGCCTGCGAGATGCACAATCAAAACCGATACGATGTAATTTTGATGGATGTTCAAATGCCGGTAATGGACGGAATTACGGCAACACGGATGATCCGGGAACAAGAAATCAGCGAAGGTGTAACGAAAAAGGTTAAAATCATCGCCATGACTGCAAATGCCATGAAGGAAGACAGACAGAAGTGCCTTGATGCAGGAATGGACGAATATATCAGTAAACCTTTTAAAGCTATCGAACTGTCGAGAATGCTTGATTCATCGTTTAATCAGCCCGAATAATATTTCAGGCTTCCATCGTTTTCTCAACTTCTTCAATGGTTACAGGGATACGCTGTCCGATCATACGGCAGCCGGTTTCGGTTACCAAAATATTATCTTCGAGGCGGATGCCACCAAATCCGATGTATTCTTCAACTTTGTTGTAATTGATGAATTCTTTGAATTTATTTTCCTTTTTCCACAGATCGATTAGTGCCGGGATAAAATAAATTCCAGGTTCATTGGTAAGTACAAAACCTGGCTGTAAGCGGCGCCCCAGGCGCAGATAGGCAGTTCCAAACTGCTGAATACGGCTTACTTCTTCATCATAACCTACATAATTCTCCCCAAGATTTTCCATGTCGTGAACATCCAGACCAAGCATGTGGCCAAGGCCGTGAGGGAAAAACATTGCATGAGCGCCTGCTTTAACTGCTTCATCAACATCACCCTGCATCAGTCCGATTTCTTTTAAACCCGTTGCAATCACTTTCGCAGCTAATAAATGAACACTCTGGTAGGTCACACCGGGTGCGATTGCTTTGGTGGCTTCGTTATTGGCGTTAAGCACAATCTGGTAAATCTCTTTTTGTTTCTGCGAAAACTTCCCTCCCACTGGGATGGTCCGGGTAAAATCGCTGGCATAATGCATCATGGTTTCGGCACCGGCATCGGTTACCATCAACCTGCCTTTTTGAAGATACTGGCTGTGATCGTGATTGTGGAGGGTTTCACCATTTTGAGAAAGAATAACCGGAAATGAAGTCATGGCACCATGCGCAAGTGCAATGCCTTCGATTGTTCCTGCAATCTCGCGCTCCAAAACGCCGGGTTTAGCCATTTTCATCGAGGTTACATGCATCAGGTGGCCTATGGCTGCTGCTTTTTCGATCTCTTCAATCTCAAATTTATCTTTAATATTTCGGAGGCTTACCACAGCTTTTATCAATTCAACCGAGATTTTATCAGGTTGATCAGCAATTCTGATCCCCGAAAAATTTTCAAACAATATTTTGGTTTCGCCACGATACATGGGCAAATAATGCATTTTTCGGCCTGACTGTAAAGCTTTTTGCAGGAAGCCTGTAAGTTCTTTTACCGGCAAAACATTTTCAACACCAACCTGAGCAGCGTTGTCTTTCATCGATGGTTGAGGTCCCATCCAGATGATGTCTTCGATATCGATATCATCACCAAAAATGTAATCTTTACCATCATTAAAATCAATAACACCAGTTAACCCGGGCATATCGAGGCCAAAAAAATACAGAAAACTACTGTCCTGCCTGAAATGCAGGGTATTTCCCGAATAATTCATGGGGGAATCAACATTACCTATAAAAACGGCAATACCACTCTTTATTAATCCTTTGAGCGCCTTGCGACGGTTGGTATAAACTTCTGAAGTAAACATATTTGCGATCATTTAATTTGAAAACATTCATTATTAAGTGAGCAAAAATAGCCATTTTGCGGTGTTCACAGCAAAAGATTTGAGCATTCAGCAGAAAAAAATCTTTGCACAGGAAAATTAAAACTATTTTTGCAACACTGTTGCAAAAATTTTATGATGCAGACTGAAAAGCTTTTACAAAACTTCAGATTGAGCCAGACAAACATGCGTAAGGAAATTCTTGATATCCTCGACGAAAGTAGTCTGGCCTTATCGATGAATGAGATAAAACTCCGTTTAAAGAGTAATTATAACCGTGTAACACTTTACCGGAACCTTAAAGTACTCACCGAAAAAGGCATTCTTCATCAGATTCACATCGACAGGCAGGACTCAAAATATGTTCTTCCTGTAAAAACTGATAAAGCCGGTGAGCACGATCAGGAGCATCTTCATTTTAAATGTTTAATGTGCAACGAAGTAAAATGTCTCACCGACCAACATCCTGAGCAGGTAATCCTTCCGGAAGGCTACGAAAAAATTGAAGTAAATTTTGTGGTTTATGGAATTTGCCGCACTTGTAAGAACAATAATTAGCGTTTATGATTTAAAAATCGAACATCATTATAACTCAATCTCCTGAAAAAAATGAAAATAACAGCATGTCGGAAAGCACATTTTAATGCCACGCACCGGTTGAATAATCCAAACTGGAGCGATGACAAAAACGAGAAAATATTCGGGAGTTGTAACAATCCCAACTACCATGGCCATAACTATAATCTGACGGTTAAAGTTAAAGGAGAAATTGATCCTGAAACAGGTTATGTTATGGATATGAAGGAGTTAAAAGAGATTATTGACGACCATATCGTCAGCAGATACGACCATAAAAATCTTTACCTCGATGTTAACGATTTTAGAGATTTGAATCCCAGCGCCGAAAATATTGCCATCAAAATCTGGCAAATCCTCCGACAAAATATCCGCAAAGAGTTTGAGCTTTCGATTGAATTGTATGAAACCGAACGTAATTTTGTGGAATACAGCGGAGAATAACCCATGGAACAGAGGTAATTGGTTAACAATCCATTAAGTTAAAAATTAAATGAAATTCCGGATAAAATGAAATCGCATGCAGGTAAAATATTTTCGGGTATTTTGATAATTCCTATCAGGTTTTACCAGAGTGCTATTTCTCCATTTACGCCTGCGGCCTGCCGGCATGTTCCAACCTGCTCCGAATATTCCATCGAAGCGCTAAAAAAGTTTGGCCCGTTAAAAGGTGGCTGGCTCGCCCTGAAACGAATCGGGCGATGCAATCCATGGGGCACTTCCGGATTTGATCCGGTACCAAAACTGATGATTAAGAAACTTGATTTGAAGAAGTTCACTCATAAAAATGAAAAGCTAATGAAAACAGATCTTTTGAAAGACCATAAATTCACAGTTTTAATGGCCATGATGCTCGTATTATTTACATCCTGTAATCAAAACGCCCCAAACCAGAAGCCTGGAGATATTGGCAAAATCAACGTTCTGGTGAGCATTTTGCCCCAGAAATATTTTGTCGAACAAATTGGAGGTGAAAAAGTAAATGTTTCGGTGTTGATACCACCAGGTTCAAACCCACATGTTTACGATCCCACACCCCGCCAGATGGAAGAAATTTCGCATGCTGAAATTTATCTGATGAATGGCTATCTTAGTTTTGAACACGCATGGACAAGCAGTCTTGAAGACACCTATCCTCAACTGAAAATCTATAACCAAAGCCTGGGTATAAAGCTTTTAGGCCATGAAGGTGAAGCCTGCGATCATGCGGAGCATCAAACGGATGAATCTGGCATTGATCCTCACACCTGGCTTTCACCAAAAAATGCCTTTGTTCTGGCTGAAAATACACTGAATTTTCTCACCGAAAATTCACCTGAAAATGCAGAATTTTTTAAGGCTAACTATCAGATTTTTCTACTGAAACTACTGCAGCTCGATCAAAAAGTCGACAGCATTCTCACAGATTTACCAAGCCGGAAATTCATGATTTTCCATCCATCACTTGCCTACTTTGCCAACGATTATAACCTGACACAAATTTCGATTGAGTATGAAGGAAAAGAGCCAGCACCTGCACAATTAAAAGAATCGGTGGCTTCCGCAAAGGAAAGTGGAATCAAGGTGATTTTTATTCAGAAAGAATTTGATGCCGAAAATGCAAAAATCATCGCCAACGAAATTCAGGGAAGAGTTGTACAGATTGACCCACTCTCGGGTGATTGGGAAAATAGTATTTTAAGGATTGCCATCGAAATCAAAGATTCTTTTAAAAATTGAAACCGGAAACCCAAAATATAATGACACCAATTATCGAACTCAAATCGGTTACTGCCGGCTATGAGGGTGAAATTATCCTGAAAAACACCAATCTTATCATCAACGAGAACGATTTTATTGGTGTGATTGGCCCGAATGGTGGCGGAAAAACAACACTTGTGCGGGTGATTATCGGGCTGTTAAAACCCTTTTCCGGCGAACTTATTTACCATCAGAAAACTTATGGCAATGGCGTTGGAAAACTCATTGGCTACCTGCCTCAAATCAATAAAACCGATAATAAATTCCCGATTTCGGTAGTAAATGTGGTACTTTCGGGACTTGCCGACCGGAATAATATTTTCAGGCGTTTTAAGAAAACGGAAATCGAAAAAGCTCATCAGATTCTTGAAAAAATGGGAATCGGGCATCTCTCAAAAAAAAATATCGGCGAACTTTCAGGAGGGCAATTGCAGCGAGTTTTTCTTGCCAGGGCGATTATTTCGGAGCCAAAACTGTTGATTCTGGATGAGCCAAACACCTTTGTTGATAATAAATTTGAAAGCGACCTCTACAAAACCTTAAAAGATCTGAACGATAAAATGGCCATTTTAATGGTTTCGCACGACATCGGGACAATAACGTATTACGTTAAAACCATTGCCTGCGTCAACCGTGAGTTGCATTATCATCCATCGAACAACATCAGCCAGGAACAACTTGCAGCCTACAATTGCCCAATTCAGATCATAGCTCACGGCATCATTCCGCACACCATTTTAAAGGAACACAATCATTAAAAAACATGGAACAATTCATCCAGCTTTTGCATTACCAATTTTTCATGAATGCTGTTTATGCCTCTATTCTCACCAGCATTAGTTGTGGGATTATCGGCACTTACATTGTTTCGAAACGAATCGTTTTTATCAGTGGTGGAATTACCCACGCTTCATTTGGCGGGATTGGACTGGGCTATTTTTTTGGCTTCAGTCCCATTTTAGGTGCAACAATATTCAGTATTCTTTCGGCACTTGGCATCGAATTTATGTCGAAAAAAACAGATGTTCGTGAAGATTCCGCGATTGCCATTTTATGGAGTTTTGGAATGGCCGTAGGTGTAATTTTTATTTTCCTTACGCCCGGCTATTCGGCAAATCTGATGAGTTACCTTTTCGGGAATATTCTAACCGTTTCGGGATTAAATCTGCTTTTACTTTTTATCCTTTCGGTTGTCATCATCATCGTTTTTTTGGTTCTTTACAAAACGATTCTTTTTGTTTCCTTCGACGAGCAATATGCCCGTGCCATCCGACTTCCCGTCGAAACCATCAATTATCTGCTGATCACGCTGATCGCACTTACCATCGTTTTAAATATCCGCGTTGCCGGAATTATCCTGGTAATTTCGTTATTGACCATTCCTCAAACCATCGCCAATATTTTTTCGAAGAACTTCAAAACCATCATTTTCCTGAGTATTGCCATTGGTTTTGTGGGGAGTATGATGGGATTGATCCTCTCCTATTTTCTTAATATTCCTTCAGGAGCTTCAATTATCTTTTTCTTTGTCCTTCTTTTTATCATCGCCAAAATAATCAAGATCATCCAGACTTCAATCATTTATAAAACAGCGGTTAACCGATAAGATGAAAAAA
>CAYOWJ010000008.1:0-1443 GCA_964407625.1 uncultured Lentimicrobiaceae bacterium | reverse complement strand
GAAGATTATCATTCATTCTGGATGAAAAATACGCCTTCACCACTCGATATTTTGTATGTTGATGGCTTTGGAAAAATTGTCAGAATTTACGAAAATACAGAGCCTTACTCGGAGGAATCGATTCCTTCGGGCGAACTTGCGCAGTATGTGGTCGAAGTTAAAGGAGGATTTTGCTCGGTTCATCATATCACCACCAACCACCGCATCGAATTTGTACGGTTTAAATAATTCATCTTTTCCAGGCCAAAAATGCTATCCTGAATCATATCTGTTGAAGTATTGATGGTACGGAAACTATCGGATATCCTGATATTTCAGCGGTTTTGTTGCTAAATCAGCCATTTCTGCATCGTTAGTTTTTGCTACAATAAAAAATCATTTATCGGATGAAATGTGTAGTTTTGAAACGAATTTTGTTTTGATGCTTTTTCAGTTCAACTTTTACACAGGGTACAATATGATAAACAGAGCTAATTTTCAAGAGCGTTTCAGTTATTTTGATAAGGAAATTGTTGTTGAAATTATTGATATTTTCATCGATGAATACGATGACCGCATTATAAAAATCACCCGGGTCATCAAGGATCAAAACCTTGATGAATTAAAGAAAACAGTACATGCATTTAAAGGTGTGATTGCAAATTTTGAAGTTGACTGTGTTGCCTACCAAAAAGCTGCTACAATGGAGCAGGAAGCCTCTGATTTATTGACGGAAATCAAGGAAGGACGGACATTTACCAAAGATGATGCTGACGTGTTTTTTGTCAGCATATCAAACGATTTTGAACTGTTTAAAACCGATTCACTGGATTTGCTGAATGAACTTAAAGATATCCGGAAAGAATATCTTTAAGTTGACAGCTTTGAATGAAAATCGTTTAGAAATTACCAAAGATTTAAAATACCTTAAGTGCCATTTCCTGGTTTTCGAAAATTTGAAAAATGCTGGTAAACCCTGAAATTTCAAATATTTCGGCAATGTTTTCCTGCAGTCCGCAAAGCACAAATTTACCGTTAAGCGAAGTTATCTTTTTAAGTGCCATCAGGAAAATTCTTAAACCAGAACTACTTACGTAATCCATTTTTGTACAATCGATCAGCAAATTCTTGTTATTTGATTCGATATTTTCGAGTAGTTTTTTCTCGAGTTGGTTGTAATTGGTGGTATCCAGCCTACCTTCGATTTCGATAATGACAACTTTATCGTTTTTAATTTCGTTCAGGTTCATTTTTATTGATTTAATTTTTGTTTTTTTTGTACGTTGCGAAAATAATCATCTTATGTCAGATAAAAAAATCTTTTAGCCCGGTCATTTTCCGAAGAATATAAATCCCCATTTCTGTCCCGTATTTTGTCATTTCATCTGAATAAAGTAACACTCCCCTGCCGGGAGTGGTTTTTGAGATTTCCGGTTTTATCCCTGGCTGCAAAATCGCAAACCC
>CAYOWJ010000007.1:23766-32278 GCA_964407625.1 uncultured Lentimicrobiaceae bacterium | reverse complement strand
TTGAGAAAAATGAAGTTGTAAAAGACGACGGCAAGCCATACACGATTTTTACGCCGTATTCGAAAAAATGGCTGTCGAAGTTCAACGAAAGCCGGCCCCAGCGCGCTCCTTCCGAAAATTATCAGGATCGCTTTTTTAAAACTTCTCCTTTTAGTGATTTTGATTTGAAAACAACCGGGTTCACCGAAGTTGATCCAGACGAACCGGCGATTATTCCTGATCAGAAAATCATCCAAAATTATCATCAAACCCGCGATATTCCTTCATTAATAGGGACTTCCCGGATGAGTGTTCATTTGCGTTTTGGGACTATCAGCATCCGGAAACTGGTTCAAATAGCAGAAAGTTTAAACGGCACTTACCTCAACGAACTGATCTGGCGCGAATTTTACATGATGGTTCTCTGGCATTTCCCGCAAGTGGTAAATGGGGCATTTAAACCGGCTTACGACAACATCAGATGGATAAACAACGAAAAACAATTTGAAGCCTGGTGTGAAGGAAAAACCGGCTACCCGATTGTTGATGCCGGCATGCGCGAGATGAACAAAACCGGCTTCATGCACAACCGCGTGAGGATGGTGGTTGCCAGTTTTCTTACCAAACACCTGCTCATCGACTGGCGCTGGGGCGAGGCTTATTTTGCTGAAAAATTACTCGATTTTGAGCTTTCGTCAAATAATGGCGGATGGCAGTGGGCAGCAGGCTGTGGCTGCGATGCAGCGCCCTATTTCAGGGTTTTTAATCCCGAATTACAAACCAAAAAGTTCGATCCCGAATTAAAATACATCAAAAAGTGGGTGCCGGAGTTCCAGGAATTTGCTTATCCAACACCAATTATCGAACATAAATTTGCCCGCGACAGGGTGCTGGCGGAATACAAACGGGCGTTGGCAGAAAGTTGGTAAAATCAGAACGATTGAAAGAATCATCAAACCGGATTTTAGACAAAAATCAGATTATTCCAGTCAACCGTATCCTGGATGAATCTGCATCTCAGGTTCAGGTGTCAAGATCCATCAAGCCAACTTCGAAACAACCGGCTTTTGAAAATCTGACAATCCTCTGAAATAAGAATTTTTCCTCCCCACTGTGATTTTTTTGACCCTTGTGCGAATAATTGGTGTAAAGGTTGAAAACATATTTAATCAAATGAACGAGAAGGAACAACGACAACACTTCCGGAATATCATTGAGCAACACAAAGGCATTTTGTTCAAGGTTGCCCGTGCTTATTGTCCAAACGAATACGACAGGCAGGACCTCATTCAGGAAATGATGATACAGATTTGGCAATCCGTCCACCGATACAATAACCAAAATTCAATTTCCACCTGGTTGTATCGGATTTCACTTAATGTTGCGATTTCGTTTTATCGAAAAACCACCATAAGAGCAAATAAACATACCACGCTGAATGAGCAAACCGAACAAATACCAACAGAAGAAAAAACAACCGGCGAAAGGCAACTGAATTTATTGGAACAGTTTATCAGTGAGCTTAAAGAGTTCGACAAGGCACTGATGATATTGTATCTGGAAGACAAAAGTCACGCCGAAATTGCCGAAATATTGGGTATGTCAGTCAGCAACGTAGGAACAAAAATAGGACGCATCAAGGATAAATTAAAAACACGATTCTCACAATCAAAATCATAACACAATGAACGAACTGGAATTAAAAAAACTTTGGCAAGACACTAACGAAAAGTTAGAAAAAACACTTGTCGTTAACAGCATTAATCAAGGTGAAATCTCACAGCTAAAATTGTATCATTTCATTTCATCAATGAAACCAACAAAACTTTTTGCGCTGATTACAGGCATCATCTGGGTTGGATTCGGAGCGACTTTTCTTAGTCACGAATATCTTTATGCATTTTCGGAAACAAACAAATATTTTCTCTTTTCGGCTTCCATTCAGGTGGGATTAACTGCCGTTGCTTTGTTCGTTTATCTCTATCAGCTAATCACAATTTATCAGATCGACATAACCGACCCAATTCTAAAAACTCAGAAAAAATTGGCAAGCCTGAAAATATCAACGCTTTGGGTTACGCGCATTCTTTTTCTTCAGCTACCCGTTTGGACAACTTTTTGGTGGTCTGACGTTATGTTCAGGGAATGGAATGTTTTTCAATGGTTAATAACGGGAAGCTTTACGCTTACCTTTGCTTTTGCAGCGATATGGCTTTTTGTAAATATCAGGTATGAGAACAGAGACAAAAAATGGTTTAAGCTTATTTTTAATGGGAAGGAATGGATGCCATTGCTTAAGTCGATGGAATTATTGGAGCAAATAAATGAGTATGGGACCGACATTAAACCCGAAACAACTGTCAGCGCCTAAACTGCACCTTCATGAAAAGGGCGGTTGGTGGATAGATGAAGTTTTGGACTTCAAAATCGCTAACTTCCTTTTGCTGCAAGCTTTTTGCGTCAGGCAAAGACAATAATTATGTTCAGAATATTAATTTTAGCTACCAACACAGGGAAAGTATGAATCGAAAATCTTTAAAACACAGGCCATTGTTTATCGTGGCGGTAGTAAGCCTGATTGGCATCGTTGCCTTTCAGGTTTTTAGAAGTGGAATTATGAATCAAAATAATAATCTTATGAAAATTGAAGTAGGATCAAAAATACCGTCGTTTGCTTTGCTTGACCAGGATGGAAATTTGTTCGACATTAACGAAATTGTGGGTAAGAAAAACCTTGTCATCTATTTTTATCCAAAAGACGATACCCCAGGCTGCACTAAGGAAGCCTGTTCATTCCGCGACCAGTTTGAGGTTTTCAGGGATGCCGGTGCCGAAGTAATCGGCATTAGTTCTGATTCGGTAAAATCGCATAAAAACTTTGCACTCAAACATCGCCTTCAATTCCGGCTGCTGAGTGACGTAGACAAAACTGTTAGAAAAGCTTTTGGCGTTCCGACCGATTTCCTGGGTTTGCTTCCCGGAAGAGTAACCTACATTGTTGATAAGGCGGGCGTCGTACAAAATGTTTTCAATTCGCAGTTTAATGCTGACAAACATGTTGAAGAAGCTTTACGGGTGCTAAAAAATCTGGAAAAAAAGTAGTTTATTCCTTAGTTTTTAGGATATTTGTCAAAAAAATGCGAGGAAAAAAATGAAAATCGTCATCATCGGTGCAACTGGTTTTATCGGGAGAAAATTATTTACCGCTTTAGATAAAGAAGAATACGACCTGACAGTTGTTACCCGCGATGCTGTAAATGCCCATAAAGTGCTTGGTGAGCATGCCGAATTTTGTGAATGGGATGGTTATGACGAAGCACGCCTCTCCGCAATTTTTGCAGATGCCGGTGCAATTATTAACCTTGCCGGTGAAAATATCGGTTCAACCGGATGGTCGGAAAACCAACGAAAAAAAATAATTACCAGCCGCACAAACATTACTTCTGCCGTTGTAAAATCGATTAATAAGCTGGATAAGAAGCCTGACGTATTATTGCAGGCATCGGCTATCGGGTTTTATGGGTCTGATTATAAAAACTCATTTAACGAAAATTCGCCGGCAGGCAAAGGCTTCCTTGCAGAGGTAACTCAAAAATGGGAAAACGCTACTAACGGACTGCATGAGGATGTTCGACTGGTTTTCCTGCGAACTGGCGTTGTTCTTGCAAAAGATGGTGGTGCCCTGGTTGAAATGGCCCGACCTTTTAAACTTGGCGCTGGAGGATACATCGGCAACGGCAAACAATGGCTTTCGTGGATCCACATTGACGATGAGGTTGATGCCATCCAGTTTTTAATGGAGCACCACGAAGCAACGGGCATTTTTAACCTCACCGCCCCCGAACCTGAAACCATGAAGTGTTTTGCAAAAGAGATCGGAAAAGCCCTGAAAAAACCTTCATGGCTCAATGTTCCTTCGTTTGCAATAAAACTGGCAATGGGCCAGCGGGGCGAAGAACTCCTGCTTGCCAGTCAAAGGGTGCTTCCAAACCGCCTGATTGAGGCTGGTTTCACTTTCCAGTTTACCGATGCCCGCATTGCACTTGCTAATATTTATAACTCCTGATTTTTGTAAATTCAGCTATAAAAATATTCGGTTTTACTTAAATCCCAAAAAAAAGTCAGCCATGGAAAAACTTAAATCTGAAATCAATAAGCAGCTACAACAGCAGGAAATTTTATCAGATATCGCCATTGAGCTTAATTCATTGGACGATTTTGATATCAGAATAAACAATACACTCAAAAAAATCGGCCAGCATACCGATGTCAGCAGGGTTTATATTTTCGAGGATCAATCGGACGAATTAGCTACCGACAACACCTTTGAGTGGTGTAACTCAGGAATTGAGCCTCAGCTCGACCAGTTGAAAGACATCCCTTATGAAATTATTCCAAACTGGAAAAAGTTACTCTTTGAAAAAGGCAGGGTTTACTCCGAAAATATTTCTGAACTGCCCAAAGATATCAGGAGCGTTCTCGAACCTCAGGGAATCATTTCTATTATTGTTTATCCGCTTAATAAAAATGGTGTTTTTTTTGGTTTTATCGGTTTCGATGAATGTATCAACATCAGGAAATGGTCGCGTTCAGAACTCGAATTGTTAAGGACAATTTCGGCCATTATTGGCAATACTTTTGGCCGGCGGGATGCCGAAAATGAACTAGTAAAAGCTAAAGAATCAGCCGAAAAAGCATCGATGGCAAAGGCACAATTTCTTTCGACCATGAGCCACGAAATCAGAACTCCAATGAATGCTGTAATCGGCCTGACTTACCTGCTGCTTCAGGATGACCCAAAACCTGAACAACTTCAAAATCTCAAAATCTTAAAATTCTCTGCCGAAAACCTTTTGGGAATTATCAACGACATCCTTGATTTCAGTAAAATTGAAGCCGGAAAAATTGCACTCGAAGAAGAAGATATCGTTATCAGAGACCTGCTTGATGGAATCATTTATTCGTTTTCGCCAAAAACTCTCGAAAAAGGCATTTTCCTGAAAGCAAATATTGATGAAAACGTCCCGGAGGTAATTCTCAGCGATCAGTTACGGCTTTCTCAAATCCTTAATAATCTGTTGAGCAACGCTGTGAAATTCACAAATACAGGCGGTATTACGATCGAAATCAGGCAGAAACAGAAACTCACTTCAGCCGAAGAGATCGAATTTCGAATTATTGATACGGGAATTGGAATCCCCGAATCGAAGCATAAAAGTATTTTTAACGAGTTTACCCAGGCCGATAACAATACAACCCGCCTTTTTGGCGGAACAGGACTTGGATTGGCAATTACGTCAAAACTTCTCGAACTGTTCAACAGTAAAATTGAACTATGGAGCAAACCAGGCGAAGGTTCCATATTTTCGTTTACGCTGCATTTAAAAACGGGCATCAGAAGCATCGAAAAGAAGGTAAAATTTGAAAGCATTAATGATTTCACACTCCTCACCGGCAGGCGTATTCTGGTTGTTGAAGACAATAAAGTTAACCAGATTATTGCCCAGAAATTTTTAAAACAGTGGGGAATTAATATCACCATTGCCGAAAACGGGAAAGAAGCCCTGAAGAAATTAGAAAATGATCACTTCGAATTAATTCTGATGGATTTGCAAATGCCCGAAATGGATGGCTACGAAACCACCCAACGAATCAGAAGTTCAAATACTTCTTACCAAAATATTCCGATTATTGCACTTTCGGCTTCGGCCATGCTGCAGATCAGGGATAAGGCGCTGGTAATTGGAATGAACGATTTTGTAACCAAACCGTTTAATCCCAACGAATTATATGCAAAAATGTTAAACCTTCTGGAGCGTAAATAAAACAAATATTTCCCGCATTAATAAATGACTTTTCGTTAAAAAAAATCAGCCTGTCAAGGTTTATTATCAGATTTCAACATAATAATATCCTGGCTCAAAACTTTTTCAAGCCAATATTGTTAAAGAATATCATAAAAATCTTAAACAAGATTATTTAATCAAAAAAAATGAAGATTTTCAAATTAAAAATCAACGCTGTTGTCATTTTATTTTTAATGACATTTTCGACTACTGCGCTTTACAGCCAATCCGGAAAAATTCAGGGGCGTGTGTTCGATTCCAAAAACAACGAACCGCTGCCTTTTACCAACATCATTATTTCGGGAACCAACATTGGAACTTCTTCCGACCTTGACGGGAATTTTGTGTTTACAGGTATTGTTCCCGGATTTGTTAAACTCGACGCATCTTCGGTTGGTTATGAAAAATATACCAGCGAAGATTTCATGGTAACCAATGCCAAAACTGTATTCATCAACATTCCGCTTGTCGAAAGTTCGGTAAAACTCGAGGAGATTGTTGTGCGGGCATCACCATTTCAGCGCGACCAGGAAAGCCCGCTCTCACTCCGACGGTTGAATATTTCGGAGATTGAGCGAAATCCTGGCTCCAACCGTGACATATCCAAAATGCTGCAATCGTTGCCAGGCGTGGCCTCAACACCTGCTCAACGCAACGACGTAATCGTTAGAGGCGGCGGTCCGGCCGAAAACTCATTTTACCTCGATGGCCTCGAAATCCCTACCATCAACCATTTTTCGACACAAGGCGCTTCCGGCGGCCCGGTTGGCATTATCAATGTCGATTTTATCAGGGAAGTAAATTTTTATTCAGGCGCTTTTCCGGCAAGCAGCGGCAACTCATTAAGCTCGGTGATTGATTTTAAACTGATCGATCCAAATAAAGACAAATGGAATTATCGTGCAACTGTGGGGGCTACTGATATTGGATTTACAGCCAACGGCCCGGTTTCTAAAAAATCGGGATTGATATTTTCGGTAAGAAGGTCATATCTTCAGTTTTTGTTCGACGTTATTGGTTTGCCTTTTCTGCCGACTTACAACGATTTGCAGTTTAAATATAAATGGGAAATCGATAAGAAAAACCAGCTCACATTTATTGGCCTCGGCGCGCTCGACCAGAACAAACTGAACTTTGGCATCGAAAATCCTAATGAAGAGCAACGTTACATCCTGGGTTATCTTCCCGAAAATGACCAGTGGAGTTACACCATTGGCGCGGTTTACCGGCATTTTTCGGCAAATGGTTATCATACTGTTGCCATCAGCAGAAATGCTTTAAACAACAAAGCGTACAAATACCAGGACAACATTATGGAGGATTCGATGAAAACCCTCGATTACAGTTCAACCGAAACCGAAAATAAACTGCGCTACGAATTTAACGGAACCAAATCGGGATTGAATTATAATTATGGCGCCGGAGCACAATTGTCGAATTTTACTGATAAAACATTTCAGAAACAATATATCGAAGGTAACGTGGTGGCATTTAACAGGTACGCCGACCTTGATTTAATAAGCTGGAACGCTTTTGGCCAGGTTAGCCATGGGTTTCTGGCCGACAGGCTCACGCTTTCGCTCGGTGTGCGGATGGATGCCAACAATTACTCTTCAACGATGTCGAATATGTTCAGGCAGATTTCACCACGTCTTTCGGGATCTTACGCCCTCACCGAAAAATGGTTTGTCAACGCCAATGTTGGGAAATATTTTCAGCGCCCGGCTTACACAACCCTTGGTTTTACCGACAATAATGGTGATTATGTGAATAAAGAAAACGGGCTTGAATACATCAGTGTCGATCATTATGTGGCAGGATTAGAGCTAAAACCTGACGAAAACTCAAGGATTTCACTCGAAGGTTTTTACAAAGCTTACGATAATTATCCGTTTTCGGTACTCGATTCGGTGAGTATTGCCAGTAAAGGTGGCGATTTCGGCATTTACGGTAACGAAGAAGTTGTTTCGACCAATAAAGGAAACGCATACGGTTTTGAAGTTTATGCAAGAGATGTTGATTTCTTTGGCTTCAACACAATTCTTTCGTACACGTTTGTCCGCAGCAGGTTTCAGGATAAAAACAACGATTACATTCCTTCGGCCTGGGATAATCAGCACTTGCTGAATCTGACAGTTTTAAAGAAGTTAAAGAAAAACTGGAATATCGGTGGAAAATGGCGGTTCATCGGCGGTGCACCTTACACGCCTTACGATGTCGAAAAGTCATCGTATGTTGAAGCCTGGAATGTGCAGGGAGGTCCTTATCTCGACTACAATCAGTTTAACGGTATGCGCGTTAGCAATTTTCATCAGCTCGACGTACGCGTTGACAAGCAGTATTTTTTTGATAAATGGTCACTCATGGTTTATTTCGACGTTCAAAACCTGCTCAATTTTCAAACTGCATCGGCCCCGGTTTATAACCGTGCACTCGACGAAGTTGGTGTCCCCATTATCATCAACCCTTCAGCACCTGCAAATGAACAACAATACCAGCTCGAAAAACTGGAAACAACTTCAGGAACACTTTTGCCAACAATAGGAATCATGGTTGAGTTTTAAAAAACAAATCACAAATCACAAATCACAAATCATAAATCTGAAATAGATTTCACGGATTTTAAAAATTCAAATCGATGAAAAACATAATCAATCACAGGCTTTATCTGATGGCAGCAATGACCC
>CAYOWJ010000007.1:3697-23666 GCA_964407625.1 uncultured Lentimicrobiaceae bacterium | reverse complement strand
AAATCGATGAAAAACATAATCAATCACAGGCTTTATCTGATGGCAGCAATGACCCTGGTTATTGCTTTACCATCTATGGCTCAGAAAAACAAACCCGTTGAACCGGAAATTATAAAAACCAATATTGCCGGGCAGGGCAGCGAAATTTTGATAACAGTTACACCAGGTGAAGCCCATAACCACCCGCTAATGGCGGCCTGGGTGGAGGATGAAAAGGGAAATTACATCCAGACGCTTTACGTGAGCGAATCCATTGCAAAAGGTTTTTTTAAATATGCCGATAATTCCGAAGGCAAATGGAAACCCGGCAAACTGATTCGTCCAGCTGCTTTACCGGTTTGGGCACACAGCCGCGGAGTGGTTTCTGATGAAGGTCACTACATGCCTACCATGGAAAACCCTGTTCCCGACGCCTACACCTCTGCCACTCCCAAAGCAGGTTTTGTGCTGGATGCACGCACTGATGTTGCCCTTCCGCAGAAAATTAAAATACTTTTCGAGATCAACCAATCCTGGGACTGGAACGAGTTCTGGACCAACAGCAAATTTCCGGATGATGACGAATACAAATCATCGTCCCAGCCTTCGCTCATTTACGCTGTTGAGGTTAATTTGTCAGACCTGAAAGAAAATTACCAGCTCAAACCCATCGGGCATGGCCACTATAACGGCTCCGACGGCGCCATTGATCCCGATTTAAAAACCATCACCACTGCGCTTGAAATAGTTAAAGAAGTAACTGTGGTGGTAAAAGCAAAGAATTAGGCTATTTTATTAAAATACAAAAGGCTGCCCCTAAACAAGGCAGCCTTTTGTGTATTTATGAATTTCGATAGCTTTTTATTCCTGGTCAGCCAGAAATCTTTCTGCTTCGAGTGCGGCCATACAGCCTGAACCCGCTGCTGTTACAGCCTGGCGGAACACATGGTCCTGTATGTCGCCTGCAGCAAAAATACCTTTAACGCTGGTGGCTGTCGAATCAGGTGCTGTGATAATATATCCGGTTTCGTCCAGATTCAGTTTTCCTTTAAATAAATCGGAGTTTGGCCGGTGACCGATGGCAACGAAGAAGCCATCAATTTCGATGGTTTTTTGCTCGCCGGTTTTCACGTTCTCGACAATCACCCCGGTTACGGCTTTCATAAAGCCTTCTTTTTTACCGACAATTTCTTTAACAACGCTGTTCCAGACCGGCTCGATGTTGGCGGTTTTAAATATCCTGTTTTGCATGGCTTTCGAAGCACGCAATTCCTCACGGCGATGGATCAGGTAAACTTTTTTGGCCAGTTTCGACAGGTATGATGCTTCTTCGGCGGCGGTATCTCCACCACCGGTTATTGCCACAACTTTTCCTTTATAGAAAAAACCGTCGCAGGTGGCACAGGCCGAAACGCCATAACCGTTGTATTCCTGCTCTGATGGGATCCCCAGCCATTTTGCCGAAGCGCCGGTAGCTACAATGATTGTTTCGGCAAGTAATTGGGTGCCATCATCAGTTTTAACCAGAAAAGGCCTTTTTGTTACGTCCACATCAACGATTTCTCCCCAGCGGACTTCGGTGCCAAAACGTTCGGCCTGTTTTTTCATGTCTTCCATCATTGCCGGGCCCTGGGCGCCATCCGGGTAACCGGGAAAATTCTCAACTTCGGTGGTGATAGTCAACTGGCCTCCCGGTTGCATTCCCTGGTAAATAACGGGATGTAACTCGGCGCGGGCAGCATAAATGGCTGCGGTATAACCTGCAGGGCCTGATCCGATAATCAGGCAGGTAATTTTTTCGATATTTTCACTCATTTTATAAAATTATTTCCGGCTTAAGATAGCCTGAGTTAATAAATTGATTTGATGGCCGCTCGCTGACGAAAATTATGCCAAATGAGATTAAACCGTCCTGAGCATTTTTCTTTGTCATCGAAATGACAGGATGTCCGGTTCAAAATCCGGATTTCAATTCGTCAAAATCAAGTATTCTGGTTTTATGATTTTACAACTGGTAAACAAAATGCCTGAAATTTTTAAGGAACTGGACCCGCTCGTATGCTGCAGGATTGCTGCTTTTTGCCTGGCTCATTTTTCCTCTGAAATCATCAATTTTATCATAGCCTTCCTGCTCCATCCATTTTGTAACATCATCGAGCATTTGGGTAATATGCGGATAACCGTGCTTGTAAAGTGCCGAAACCACCTGAACAGCATTGGCGCCAGCTAAAAGTTGCTTAATGAGCGCTTCACCGTCATGAACACCGGTGGAGGCTGCCAGATCGCAGTTAACCCGATGTGCCATTACAGCAATCCAGCGTAATGAAATGCTTAAATCGGTAGGTTTACTCAGTACGTTTGTAGAAATTACCTGGTAATTCTCGAGATTGAAATCGGGGCTGTAAAACCGGTTAAACAAGGTAATCCCTTTTATTCCTGTTTCTGACAATTTCTGAATCATCTGCCCCAGGTTGGATGCATAATAACTGATTTTAAGCAGCACCGGAATGGTAACCTGCGATAAAACTTCGTTGGCAATTTCGAAATAAAGTTTCTCATTTTCCTCGGCTGAGCGCGAAAAATCGGTTGGCAAAATAAAAAGATTGAGTTCGAGCGCATCAGCACCAGCTTCCTGCAATTCTTTGGCAAAGTAAGTCCACTTTTGAGAGGTAACGCAATTTATACTTGCAATCACCGGAATATGAACGGCAGCTTTGGCTTCGGTCACCAGCCGAAGATACTTTCTAACACTGTCTTCCTCCACATCTTCGTCCATATAATCGAAGGTTTCGGGGTAAATAAACTGGCGTGAAGTCATCCTGTGAAGGGTTTCTTCCATTTCGGCAATAATTTCTTCTTCAAAAAGCGATTTCAGCACCACAGCACCGGCGCCTGCCTGCTCGATTTCTTTAACTTTCTCAACCGAATCGGTTAAGCCTGAACTTCCGACGATGAGCGGATTGCGTAATGTTAATCCCAGGAAACGTGTTGTTAAGTCTGCCATAAATAATATTTTTTTGATGTGTTATGCTTTTTTGGATAAATGCGCGCCTCTGTTCATAAACGAAGAGGAAAAAATTAGATGTCCAAAATTAGTACTTTTTTATAATGAGCAATGCTATTGGGGCTGTTAAGAAAAAATAAACCCCTTTAATGAAGTATGAATTTGAGATATTTGATGGTTTCGCCTTTGGCTGCAAAAATATTTTCGTAGTGGGTTTGGATGGAAGTAACATCCTGGTGATCGGGATTTTCGTAAATATCATACGACGAAAAAAGCAGGGGTAGATTTTGCTCCTGAATTACCTCCAGTGTGTAGTCAAAAAACATGGTGTTGTCGGTTTTCAGGTGGATGATGGTGCTGGTTTTGGCAACTTTGCGATACCGGTTGAGGAACTGAGGCGAAGTGAGCCGCTTTTTTACAGCCGTATTTTTAATTTGAGGAACAGGAAAGGTTATCCAGATTTCATCAACTTCACCAGGAGCAAACAAATGTTCGAGATGTTCAACCTGGCGGCGGATAAAGGCGATGTTTGGGAGATTTTCGTCATCGGTGGTTTTTGCACCCCGCCACAAACGCGCACCTTTAACATCAATGCCAATAAAATTTTTTTCGGGATATTTCCTGCCAAGGCCTACGGTAAATTCGCCTTTTCCACAACCCAGTTCAACCACCAGAGGATTTTCATTTTTAAAAAAATCACTGTTCCATTTTCCTCTTAACCTGAAACCACTGATTAATTCGTGATAATAAGGCTGGAAAAAATGGTCAAATGTGGAATTTTCGGCGAAGCGCTGGAGTTTTCTTTTGGTCACAACCAGAAAAATTAAGGCGTATTTTGATTATTGGCGGAGCACCCAGGCGCCGGGGATTTCGCTAACACGAATTCTACGGAGCTCGGTCATGGCGTCTTCTTTATAAAGATAATCGTTGATGCTCACCCGGTAATAGCCGTTTGAAGCTTGTCCGATAATTTGAGGATTATAACCTTTTCCGCGGTATTTGGAAATCAGCTTATCGGCATTTTCAACATTTTCGAATGACCCGCCGATGAGATAATACTTTACCCCGGTTGAACTCACGGACTGAACAAGCTTTTTGGTGGTGACGACAGATTTTTCTATAACGGCATTGTTTATATTTTCAGGTACAATTTTGGTTTTTTCGATTTTCTTCTCAATAATTGCAGGCTCTGCAACTATATTTTGAGATGGCGTATTATCTGCTGCTGAAAGGTTTTCGGTTCCTATTTTTTGTTCATTCTTTAAAACAGCCGTTTTTTCGACTGTAGCTGCATTTGAAAATGAAGGCAAAGCCATTTCTCCGGATGTGATTTGGTTGGTCAGGTCAGGTACCAGGCTGGTTTTGTTCTGAAAACCTGATTCAAAAAATCCTGGAGTAAAATAGAAATACCCAAAGGTGAGTAAAACAGGGAGAATGATGAAAGCCACATTTGCCAGGGTTCTGCGTTTTTCACGATTGACTTTTGCTTTCCTGTCGGTAAATTGTGGTTCGGGTTTGTGTGCTATTTTGCGGTTATTCCGGTTAATTTTAGGAGAAATGAAGGATGTCAGTCCGTAAGATTCTTTGAGGAAATTACTTTTTGAATCCTGCTTAAACTGGAGATTTCCTTCCTGGTCGGCATAAATAACGCCGATGGTATCGAGAGCAATCTGGCTTCCCGAATTGATGGTTTCGAGGATTTCATTCACAAACTCATCAATGATCTCGAGAGCTTGATTGTAGGTAATTTTAAGGCTAACCGAAATCTGGTTGGCCAGCAAACCGTCGTTGGTTTTTAGCTCCGGATTAAACAGCAACGCTTTTGATGGCGGATTGAACAAATGCTGCACCGGGTGTATGTTTGCGGGGTTGTAACTACAAACAAATCCCCCAAATCCGGGAATAATCACACATTCGTGTTCAAACAGTAAGTCGCTGATATGGCGTGAAATATCCATTGTTGCTATTTTTTAACTTTGACCCGCTAAGATAACTAAACTTGTTTGTTTGAATTTAAGATGTTGATAATTTTTCTTAAATCTTCGGGGGTATCAACGGCAATACTTTCAAAATCAGTTTCCTCGGCATAAACTGAAAAATCGTTTTCGAGCCACCGCAATTGTTCGAGCGATTCGGCATCTTCGAGTTTGCCAAAAGGCAAATTTACGATTTCAGCCAGAACCTCAGTACGATAGGCATAAATCCCGATATGTTTGTAAAAAGAAATCTTTTTAAGCCATTCGTTTTTCTCAACTCCGCGTAAATATGGAATTGGCTGACGGCTGAAATAAAGGGCTTTTTTCTCTTTACCCAAAACAACTTTAACCACATTCGGGCTAAAAAGCTCGTCATCCGATTTTATCTCTTTTACCAGCGTTGCTATTTTTATTTCCGGATTTGCAAAAAGTGCTGCGATCCGATCAATTTGCGAAGGTTCGATAAAAGGCTCGTCGCCCTGGATGTTGATGGCGACAGCATAATTTTCGCCTGAAGCAGCCAGTCTTTCGACAACTTCGTGGCATCTTTCGGTGCCGCTGCGGTGATTTTCGGCAGTCATCACCGCAGCTCCACCGTGAGAAATTACTTCATCATAAATACGTTTATCGTCGGTGGCAACAACAACTTTGTTAAGCAACGAAGTTTTTGACGCCTGCCGATAAACGTGGTTTATCATCGAAATCCCGTTGATATCCACCAGCGGTTTTCCCGGAAAACGGCTCGAGGCATAACGTGCCGGTATGATTCCTAAAATTTTCATGCTCTATTTTTTCTGACCAAACTCCATTAAAAATGCCTTGATAAATGCTTCAAGATCGCCGTCCATCACTGCCTGAACATTGCTGGTTTCGTAACCTGTACGCACATCTTTTACCAATTTGTACGGGTGCATCACGTATGAACGTATCTGCGAACCCCATTCGATTCTTTTTTTGCTGCCTTCGATTTCGGCGATAATTTCCTTTTTCTTGCGAAGCTCGATTTCGTAAAGCTGCGATTTGAGCATGAGCATGGCCTTATCACGGTTTTGCTGCTGCGAGCGGGTTTCCTGACACTCGACTACAATGCCTGTTGGCGCGTGTTTGAGCCTCACGGCAGTTTCGACTTTGTTTACATTCTGGCCACCGGGTCCGCTGGAGCGGAAGGTGTCGAAACTTACATCTGAAGGATTAATATCGATTTCGATGGTGTCGTCAATCAGCGGATAGGCGTACACCGAAGCAAACGAAGTATGGCGTTTGTTGGCTGAATCAAACGGCGACAGGCGCACCAGGCGATGAACACCGCTCTCACTTTTAAGATAGCCAAATGCAAAATCGCCTTCAAATTCGAGCGAAACCGACTTAATGCCGGCAACTTCGCCTTCCTGAAAATCGACTTCCTTAACCTTGTAATTGTTACGTTCGCCCCAGCGGATGTACATTCTCATGAGCATTTCGGCCCAATCCTGGCTTTCGGTTCCGCCGGCTCCCGGGTTGATGTGAACAATAGCGCCAAGTTTGTCTTCTTTGCCGCTGAGCATATTTTTAAACTCAATATCTTCAACCAACTTGAGCGTTTTTTGATATTGATGGTCGAGCTCCTCTTCGGTGGCATCGCCTTCTTCAAAAAATGTGAACATTACGTTCAGGTCGTCAAAAGCCGCGATAATATTTTGATAAACGTCGGTCCAGGATTTTTTTTCGTTGATCGATTTTAAGATCAATTCTGCCTTTTTCGAGTCGTTCCAAAAATTGGGCTGGTGGGTCAGTTCTTCTTCTTCTTTAATTTTCTCTAATTTGGTATCAACGTCAAAGATACCTCCTGAGAGCCGTAACACGCTTACCTAGCTCTTTAATGTTTTCTGGTGATGTCATAAAAATGTTTTCTAAATCTATTTAAATAATTTGTTAATATCTTCGTATTCATAGCCTTTTGTGGCAAGATAGGCTTTTATCTTCATTTCACGTTTAAATTCGTCGGGTTCGTTTGTTTCTTTTTCCTTTTTAAGTTTTAGATAAAGGAGGTTTTCGAGATATTGATTTTCGTCGATGCTACTGAAGGCCTTGTCGATGATTTCGGCAGGTACGAAGCGCTGTTGAAGTTCGTACTGAATTTTGAGCCTTCCCCATCGTTTTTGGTTGATTTTACTTCTCGTAAAAAGATCGGCATATCTAAACTCTGATAAATAATTTTCCTTCAATAACTGGCTGATGATTTCCGCTCTGATTTCTTTCTCAACGTGCCATTCGGTCAATTTTGCCTTAATTTCCGAGGTGCAATGTTCCTGGCTGGCACAGTATTTTTTGCCCCTTTTCAATGCTTCATCAAACGTAATTTTTTCGGTGTTTTCTTTTTTCACTTTTCAGCACTTAAAAGACTTTCGACCAGTTCAGGAACACCTTTCCCGGCTTTTTCCTGAATTACCGTCAGATTTTGAATTCCCCATGGTGTTTTGGCTTTTGGGTCGATCAGATATTTTGGCGATAAATCCGGGACAAAATCAATCAGTCCGGCTGCCGGATAAACCGCAAGCGATGTTCCGATAACGATGAAAATATCAGCTTTGGCGGCAATTCCGGTGGCTGCCGAAAAACCATCAACCTGTTCACCAAACCAAACCACATGTGGCCTGAGCTGGCTTCCTTTTTCGCATGTATCGCCCAATTTCAATTCCCAGCCTTTGATGTCGTAAATTAATTCAGGATCAACGGTGCTTCGCGATTTTCTGATTTCGCCATGCAGATGAAACACATCTTTTGAACCGGCCCTTTCGTGCAGATCATCAACGTTTTGGGTGATTATCTGAACCTTAAATTTCTCTTCAAGTTTTACCAAAGCAAGATGGGCAGGATTAGGACCGACTTCGAGTAACTGTTTTCGGCGGATGTTGTAAAACTCAAGAACCAATTCCGGGTCAGTATTCCAGGCATGTGGGCTTGCCACTTCTTCAAAGCGATAATTTCGCCACAAGCCATCGTCGTCGCGAAAAGTTTTTACGCCACTTTCAGCGCTAACCCCAGCACCCGTGAAAACCACCACATTCTTCATTAAAACTGCCGTTTTATTAAATAGAAAAAGGCATTCCGGTTGTAGCCGAAATGCCTGCAAAATTAAATATTTTCTTCCCTTCAGTCGCCAAACAGGTTCATGTCGTCGAGCACCTTGGTGAGCAAACGCACTTCTCTGGCCGACTCCTGCAGCATTTTATATTCTTTTTCGTTCAGGTTAAGTTCGATAATTTCTTCGATGCCGTTTTTGCCCAGTTTAACCGGAACACCGATGTACAAATCGTCAATTCCATATTCGCCTTTGAGGCGTGCACAAACCGGGAAAATCCGTTTTTGATCGTCAACAATGGTTTCAACCATTTGTGCTGCGGCAGCACCCGGAGCATACCAGGCAGATGTTCCCATCAGGTTAACAAGCTCACCTCCGCCTTTGCGGGTTCTTTCAACAATTTTATCAATTTCATCTTTACCCAGCAATTCAGTAATCGGAATGCCTTTTACAGAGGTGTACCTTCTCAAAGGAACCATCGAATCGCCGTGGCCACCGAGTAATAATGACTGGATGTCTTTTGGAGAAACGTCGAGTGCATCGGCCAAAAACGCGGTGTAACGTCCTGTATCTAAAATTCCGGCCATGCCAAACACTTTTTGAGCAGGTTTATTGGCGGCTTTCCAGGCAGCGTAAGTCATTACGTCGAGTGGGTTCGAAACAACGATGATGATGGCTTCAGGGGAATACTTGATCACCTTTTCGGTAACATCAACGATGATTTTTGCATTGGTTCTTATCAAGTCGTCACGGCTCATCCCAGGTTTACGCGGGATTCCCGAAGTTATCACAACAATTCCCGATCCTTTGGTCCGCAGGTAATCGTTGGTAACACCCACAACGCGGGTATCAAAGTTATTAATCGATGATGTTTGCCAGATATCAAGGGCTTTGCCCTCAGCAACACCTTCTTTTATATCAACCAGGACAACCTCTTTACAAAGGTCTTTGTGTGCTATCACGTTTGCACAGGTTGCACCAACATTTCCTGCTCCGATTACTGTAATACGATCCATAATTATTTTGATTTAATTCATTTTTCCTAAAAGCCTATTAAATAATAGGGTGAGCAAAACTATAAAATATACAGATATTTGATTTCGTGCGTTTTTGAGAGTTTGATAATTTATGAATATTTAACAGGCTCCAGTGCTGTTCATCAGGAAGATTCAGCGGTCATACAACACTGTCAAGATCGGTGTTGATCGCTTTTGCCGAAAGAATGATGGCAATAATGAGCGTTCCCAATGCGACGATCCCAAGCAGCAGGTAATCTTTTGAAAGCAGGCAAAAGTTATATAATCCCTGAAAGAAAATGGCTGCTGCAAGCCCGGTGTAAGAATCGACAAAATTTGCCCTGAATTTTGTCATTCCAAGGAAAAAACCCATGATTACACCAAACAAAAGGTTGGCAAAAGGCAATGTAAAATTAACCGCATGAAGGCTTAGTAAATCGGACCAGAAAAACGAAAAATAAATATTGGCAGCAGTTACAAAACCTAACGAAATGTTGATCATGTAAAGAATTCCATCTGCGGGTTTTGAGATGATATCTTTTGGAAGAAAATAAAAACGCATCAAAAGGAATTTTGAAAACTCTGCAAAAAAGCCCACTAAAATAAACGAAAACAGGATGATCCTGCGGATACTTCTTTCGTGAATTAAATTCAGATGGTCGGCAACGATAAGTGCGAGAATCATAGGAATCACGGTGAGTATTCCCAAAAAATAGGAACTTAAATAAGCCTTGTAGGCTGCTTTATCCATCATTTTAAACGACAACACTGCCATAAAAACCATGAGTGCAGGTGCGATAAAAAAGGAGATCAAATTAAGTGAATCCATAATATTACTGATTGCCGGGTGTAAGAGTATTTTTCTAAATTTACAGCAAATTTAGAATTTATTCGATAACGCATCATTTTTTTGTAAAAAAAACATGATTATTAATCAAATACAACCGATCGTACGCATAATTTAAAAATAAGAATCAAAATTTGGAAGGCATTGTAATTAAATCTACAGGTAGTTGGTTTACTGTGATGGCAAAGGATGGCACCTTTGCAGAATGTAAACTGAAAGGCAATTTCAGGATGAAAGGCATTAAAACCACAAATCCTGTTGCAGTTGGCGATAAAGTTGATTTTTTGCCCGATAAGGATGAAAATGCCGGGCTGATTACCAAAATATTTCCGCGCAACAATCATATTATCCGAAAGGCCACCAACCTCTCGAAACTCTCACACATCATTGCTGCAAATATCGATCAGGCTTTGCTTGTGGCTTCGCTTTACGAACCCCGGACTTCGGTAGGATTTATTGATCGTTTTCTGGTTACCGCCGAAGCTTATCACATTCCGGCAATCCTCATTTTTAATAAAATTGATATTTACGATAAAGAGCGATTTGCTGAACTCGATAAAGTTTCCGGAATTTATCGCGCTGCCGGTTACCCCTGTTACGCTGTTTCGGCACTTACCGGCGAAAATGTGGAAACATTAAAAGCCATAATTAAAGATAAGACCAACCTCTTTTCAGGGATTTCAGGTGTTGGAAAATCAGCACTGGTAAATGCAATCGAACCGGGCCTTTCGTTGAGAACCGGAATTATTTCTGATTATCATAAAAAAGGAAAACACACCACCACTTTTCCCGAAATGCATCCACTGTCGTTTGGTGGGTTTATCATCGATACACCCGGCATCAGAGAGTTTGGTCTGGTTGATTTCAGAAAAGAAGAAATTGCCGAACGTTTCCCTGAAATGCGCCATTTTATGCACGAATGCCAGTTTAATAATTGCTCACACATCCACGAACCAAGATGCGCCGTGAAAGATGCCGTCGAAAGGGGCGAAATCCCCACCTCACGCTACGAAAGTTACCTGCGGATTTACAAAGATGATTATCTCGACATGGAGGAGTGGGAATGGGAATAGCATCTGCTTGCGAAACATGGATAGAAAAATGTCAGCTGCCTAAAAATGAAATTTATTCAAAGCCTTTTCGTTTTAGTTTTTTTTAATTCAAATTTCTGCCTGATATAAAACACTTACAATGAAAGCCTCCGAACTCATAAATACCAATATTCTGCCTTTGCGGAAATCCGACAAGGCAGGCACTGCTTTGCATTGGATGAATGAGTACAAGCTGAACTATCTACCGGTTGTTGAGCATCAAAAGTATCTTGGGCTGGTTTCCTTTTCGGAATTATCGGCTCCGGATGATGCTGATAAAAATGTTGGGAAATTTTCGAAAAACCTGATCAGGCCTCATATTTTAAGCGATGAGCATTATTATTACGCGCTTAAAATTATGGCCGATTTCAAAGTAACGGTCTTGCCTGTCGTCTCAGGTAACGATGTTTATTCCGGTCTTATCACCCAGGATATTCTTCTGAACTATTTGTCAGAAACTTTGTCGGTTCAAAACCCGGGAGGAATAATTATTCTCGAAATCAGCCAACATGATTTCAGCCTCGGGGAAATTGTAAGAATTGTTGAATCAAACGATACAAAAATTTTAAGTACGAGCATCAAAACCATGCCCGACTCAACATTAATCGAAGTTACCCTTAAACTCAACAGGATCAACATCGAAGCCGTTATCCAGACATTTAACCGTTTTCACTATGAAATTAAGGCCTATTTTGGTGAAAATGTGAATGATGAAGATTTGCTTCGCGATCGTTACAATTCGTTGATGACGTATCTGAACATTTAGTTTTCTTTTAAAAAATTACCTTTTTTCGATTATTTTTGATGTTTGGTGAAATTTGCCGATGAGGATACTATTACTTTTATTTTTAAGCTTAGCTGTGAGTGCCACTTTTGGCAGAGGCGGTCTGTATCCGGATATTTCAGAAGGCAACGACAGCATAAAAATTTATTCTGACCTGTCAAACATACATTTGCACGTTGTGATTGATTCCATCCTCATCGAGGGGAACAAAATTACCAAACCACGGATTATCCTGCGTGAGCTTAACTTCAAAACCGGCGATTCAATTCCGGTTTACCTGCTGGCGGAAAAGTTTTCAAAGTCATCCGAAAACCTGCTGAAAACTTCATTGTTCAATTTTGTTACTCTCAGCGATTCGGTGCTTACCACAGGCGATTATTCAAGAATTATTGTCAAAATCACCGTTATCGAGCGCTGGTATTTATGGCCATTCCCTATATTTGAAATTTCTGACAGAAATTTTAACGCGTGGTGGAAAGAAAAAAATTTTGGTAAGATAAATTATGGCCTTTACCTGATCAAAGAAAATATGCGTGGGAGGATGGAAAGGCTCAATCTTTTGATCCGTTTTGGTTACGATGAGCGATATGAAATAAGTTACGACATCCCTTACATCAACAAAAAACAAACCTTTGGAGCCGGGCTTGGCACAGGATGGCGGCAAAACCATGAAATCGCCTATAAAACCATCGACAACGAGCTTCAGACCATCCGCGTTGAAAACGATTACCTGTTCAAGCATTTTTATTCTTATTTTCAAATCACCCACCGGCCTACACTTTATCAATATCATGTGCTTCAGATCAACTATAATTTTTATGCCTTCGGCGATACAATTCTGAAACTAAATCCTGATTATTCGTTTAACAACCAAAGCACCAATGAGTTTTTTACGCTGTACTACCGTTTTATGACCGATCACCGCGATTCGAAAGTTTACCCGCTAAAGGGAAGTTTGTCACAATTTGAATTTACCAAAAGCGGCTTTGGATTGCTTAAAAATGGCGACATCAGTATGATGGACTTAAAAGGTGCTTACCGTAAATACATTGGTTTATCCAATAAGTTTCATCTCTCGGTTGATCTTGCTGCTAAAATTTCGACCAACCGCGACCAACCTTATTTTTTCCAGAAAGGGCTGGGCTACGACCGGAATTTTGTGCGGGGTTACGAACTTTATGTTGTTGATGGCCCAAGCTACTGGGTTTCGAAAAACACCCTTAAATACAGCCTGATTCCCACACAGGTAAAAACCCTGGGTTTTATCAACTCCGAAAAATTCAACAAAATTCACTATGCTGTTTATCTCAATGGTTTTTTTGATGCCGGTTATGTGGACACCTATAAAAACTATGATGTCAACAGTTTATCAAACAAACTGATGTTGGGAGGTGGTTTTGGTTTGGATATTGTGACTTACTATGACCTTGTTTTTGGTGTCGAATTTTCGATAAACCGTTCGGGTGACCAGGGTTTTTTTATTCATTTTAAAAACACGCTTTAGCCTGCCAGTATGTTGATCAGCCTGGTTCCTTTTTTAATACAGGCTTTTCGGTTTATTAGTTTGGAAAATCGTTTACTTTTGCCGGAAACGTTTTTATCCTAATAATTTAAAGCCCATGAGAATCGCAATTTTTGGTAAAAATTTCGCCGATGAAAATGCTATTTACATGCAGCAATTGCTCGATAAACTCAAAATCAGCAATTGCTCCCTGATGATTTTTGAGCCATTTTTAAAAATCATTGCCAACAGGGTGACCATTCATTGCGATTATCGTATTTTTAATACCCACGAAGAACTTCGGAATAATGCCGATATGCTTTTTTCGATTGGCGGCGACGGCACATTTCTCGACATCATTACCCTGGTGAGGGATTCGGGAATACCAATCCTGGGGATCAACCTCGGACGGCTGGGTTTTCTCTCCAGCATTTCGAGAGATGAAATTCTGCTTGCCGTGGATAAAGTGCTCGAAAAAAAGTTTACACTGGAACAAAGAACCTTGATTTCGCTTACAACTTCACAAAATCTTTTCGGAAACCTGAATTACGCACTCAACGAAATCACTGTTACAAAAACCGACAACAACTCATTAGCCATGGTTGAGGTTTATGTGGACGATAAATTTTTAAATACCTATTGGGCTGATGGGTTGATCGTGGCCACACCCACCGGATCGACGGCCTATTCGTTAAGCTGTTACGGCCCGATAATCTCGCCGGGCTGCCAGAATTTCGTTATCACACCCATAGCCAGCCACAATTTAACTGTGCGCCCGATTGTAATTCCCGACAATTGCATTATAAAATTAAAAGTAGGTGGACGAAACAGGCATTATCAGGTTGGCCTTGATTCGAGGTATGAGATGATCAACAATCACGAAGAACTTATTGTAAAACGTGCAAATTTCACCATCAATGTCATCCAGCTTTACAACAAGGATTTTTATTCGACCATTCGCGAAAAACTGCTCTGGGGAAAAGATCAGCGCAATTAAACCACTTTTTATTGATGATTTCAGATTTATGATTTCAGATTGGAAGCACAATCCTAAATCTTAAATCCTAAATCCTAAATCCCAAATCATTTACACTCTTTTTCGATGGCAGTTGCAGCTTTGGCTGAGCCATATTGTTTGGCCAACTCCCAGTCGCCGCAGGCAGCAACTTTATCATTAGCGAAAAAATAAGCCAGTCCACGGTTAAAATAGGCTTCATGGTATGATGGGTTTATCCTGATAGCCTGATCGAAATCGCTGATGGCATTTTTGAAGTCCTTCATCTGCCCGTAAGCAAACCCACGATTAAAAAAGGCTTTTGGGTCGGTTGGAGTAATGTTGATCAATTTTGTGTTTGCTTCGATGGCGCCTGTAAAATTTCCCTGGTAAAGATATGCCAGCCCCAGATTTATGTAGGCCAGACTGTCGGAATTATTCAGGCTGATGGCTTTTTGAAAATCCTTCGTTGCTTCAGGGTAATTTTTTAGTTCCAACCATGCTGTACCCCGGTTGATGTAGGCCTTTCCCATTTTAGGATCCATGCTGATCACCGTATCAAATTCCTTAATCCCATCTTCATACTTGGAGATTTGAAACAAAACCAGGCCTCTTTTATAATGATATTCAACAGTGTTTTTGATTTCGGGACTGTTATCAAGCTTTTGATTGCCGAAAGGAATCTTCACTTTTCCGCCAGGTTCTAACCTGATGGCGGAATCGTTGTTCGTGCTGGTCAACATTTCCCCGCCGGTTTCCAGGTCTGTTGTATCACCTGACATTAACGGTTTATTAGTTTCTTCTGCAGTATTTTCAGGTTTGTTTTGGTTGAGACATCCTGAACAAGAAACCAGAAAAAATAAGGCTATAATTATCGAAATACCCGATCGTACCATAAATTTTGTTTGATTAAGGCGGCAAAGTTAGCAATTTACAAAACTGTATTATCTCTAAAATAAAAGAGTTCTAACGAAATTGACCCGTTTTAATGATAGTTTTCATAATTTCGCACGCTAAAATTTTTAAAATGGATTACAACTTTCAGGATATCGAAAAGAAGTGGCAGAAGTACTGGAGCGACAATAAAACCTTCAAAGCCTATAATAATTCGGATAAGCCGAAATTTTATGTGCTTGATATGTTTCCTTACCCTTCGGGGGCTGGTTTACACGTAGGGCATCCACTTGGTTATATCGCCTCGGATATTTACGCCCGGTACAAACGGCTGCAGGGATTTAACGTTTTACACCCGATGGGTTACGACGCATTTGGACTGCCTGCCGAACAATACGCTATTCAAACGGGAACTCATCCGGCGATAACCACCGAAAAAAATATTGCCCGCTACCGCGAACAAATGGACAAAATCGGCTTTTCGTTCGATTGGGATCGTGAAGTCCGCACCAGCGACCCGCAATATTACAAATGGACACAATGGACTTTTATTCAGCTTTTCGATAGCTGGTATGATGAAAAAACCGATAAAGCTGCTCCTGTTTCTGAATTGATTGCCCATTTTAAAAACTCGGGAAACCAGGGAATTTCGGCTGCCTGTAATCCTGTTGAACCTTTTAGCGCTGATGACTGGAAAAACATGACCGAAAAAGAGCAACAGGAAATTCTGATGAATTATCGTCTCGCCTATCTTGCTGATACCATGGTAAACTGGTGCCCCGAATTAGGCACAGTTCTGGCTAACGATGAGGTAATCGAAGGCGTTTCGGTGCGTGGCGGTCATCCTGTCGAGCGAAAATTAATGAAAGGGTGGTTGCTCAGGATATCGGCTTACAACCAACGTTTGCTCGATGGTCTCGACCGCATCGACTGGTCTGAATCAGTAAAAATACAACAGCGCGACTGGATCGGACGTTCCGAAGGTGCTTCGGTAATTTTTAAAGTTGATGGGCACGAAGAACAAATTGAAGTTTTTACAACCCGACCAGACACACTTTATGGAGCCACATTTATGGTTTTGGCACCTGAACATGAATTGGTGATGAAAATTGCAAATTCTCAGAATCTCGGTCAGGTTAAAGAATATATCGAAAAAACCAAAAACCGCTCCGAGCGCGAACGCATGACTGAAGTGAAAAAGGTTTCGGGCGTTTTTACAGGTGCTTTTGCCATTAATCCGCTCAACAACGAACGGCTGAAAATCTATATCGCCGACTACGTATTAGCCGGTTACGGAACCGGAGCAATCATGGCCGTACCGGCTCACGACAGCCGCGACTTCGCTTTTGCAAAACATTTTTCGCTTCCAATAATACAGGTAGTAAAACGACCAGGCGAAACACTCACCGACCCCAACGAATGGGCCGAATCGTACGATGCCAAGGATGGTGTGATGATTAATTCCGGATTAATCAGCGGCCTTGAAGTAAAACAAGCCATTCACCAGATTATCGAACATCTCGAAGAAGAAAAAATCGGAACAGGGCAGATTAATTTCAGGCTGCGCGATGCAATTTTTAACCGTCAACGATACTGGGGCGAGCCTTTTCCGGTTTACTACAAAGATGGCATGCCATACATGATCGATGAAAAAGACTTACCACTCGAACTTCCACCGGTTGATAAATACCTGCCCACCGAGTCGGGTGAGCCACCATTAGCCCGTGCCAAAAACTGGGTTACCGAAGATGGCTATCCACTGGAAACCAATACCATGCCTGGATTTGCCGGATCAAGCGGTTATTACTTCCGCTACATGGACCCACGCAACGATGATTCTTATTTTTCGGAACAAGCCAACGATTACTGGCGCAGTGTTGATATTTATTTTGGTGGCGACGAACATGCAACCGGCCATCTTATTTATTCAAGATTCTGGAATAAATTTCTTTACGACATCGGGCTTGCCTGCGAAGATGAGCCTTTTAAAAAAATGATTAACCAGGGTAAAATCCAGGGTCGTTCGAGCATTGTTTACCGTATAACAGGAAGCAACAAATTTGTTTCCTTTAATCTTAAAAAGGATTACGAAGTTACGCCCATTCACGTTGATATCAGCATGGTTGAAAATGACATTCTGGATATTGAAGCCTTTAAAAAATGGCGTTCTGAACTCGCTGATGCCGAATTTATTCTCGAAGACGGGAAATATGTTTGTGGCAGCGAAGTCGAAAAAATGTCGAAATCGCTTTACAATGTTCAAAATCCTGACGATCTCATCGAAAAATATGGCGCTGATACTTTCAGGCTGTATGAAATGTTCCTGGGGCCTCTCGAAAGCCACAAACCATGGATTACCAACGGTATAGAGGGTGTTTTCAGATTTATGCGAAAATTATGGCGGTTGTTCCATGACGAGAATAACAAATTCAGCGTTTCGGAGGAAGAACCCACAGCAGCCGAACTGAAAATTATTCACGGAACCATCAAAAAAGTAAAGGACGACATCGAAAGGTTTTCGTTTAATACCGGAGTGAGCAATTTTATGATTTGTGTTAACGAGCTCACCGATTTAAAATGCTCCAAACGCAGCATTTTGCAGGATTTGGTTATTCTTATCGCACCTTACGCACCACATATTGCCGAAGAATTATGGTTTTTACTGGGCAATGAAGAGCGTGTTTCAACTGCCGGATTCCCTGTCTTTAACGAAGAATATCTCATCCGGAACACCTTTATTTACCCCGTTTCGTTTAACGGAAAAATGAGGTATAAAATCGAACTTCCGGTTAGCATGTCGGTTAACGAAATTGAGGAACAGGTGATAAGCGCCGAAGGCACCCAACGCTGGGTTGAAGGAATGAGAATAAGGAAGATCATTGTTGTTCCAAACAAAATTATAAATGTTGTTGTTGGCTGATTTACAATTTTTAATTGAATAAACAGTTTCATTCATATCAAAGTCCAGAAAAATCATTTGATGAAAATTAAACTGCATTTCATTGTTCTGTTGGTGGTTTTTTCGATACAATATGCCATTGTTGCACAGGAATTTCAATACCGTACCGTCGAAAATAACGCCTTTATTACAGGAGAAAAACTCAAATTCAGCGTTTATTACGATGCAATGTTTACCGGGAAAGTTAATGCTGGCAGTGCAACAATTGAAGTTAAAAATTCGGGCAGAAAATTTAAAGATCGCGAAGTTTATCAAATTATTGGAGTGGGTAAGTCAACACGGACTTTTGATCTTTTTTTTCCGGTTCGCGACCGTTTCGAATCTTATGTTGACAAGCTGGCATTGGTTCCCCACCTTTTTGTGCGACGTACCCGCGAAGGGAGTTATGTTAAAGATGATGATGTAATATTTGATCATGAAAACGGCACCGCCCAAAGCCGCAAAAAAACACAACTCGTCGAGCCATTTATTCAGGATATTATTTCGGCTGTTTATTATGCCCGCACCATTGATTTCTCAAATGCCAAAGAGGGACAGAATTTCTCGATAAATTTCTTTTTAGACGATTCGGCCTATGTTTCGGTAATTCAGTTTCAGGGTCGTGAAGTCGTTGAAACCTCCCTGGGTGTATTTAATTGCCTTGCCTTTAAACCGATGGTGGCTACCGGCGAGGTTTTCGGAAATCCTTACCCCATGACACTTTGGGTTACCGACGATGAAAACAAACTGCCGGTTCTCGCAAAATCTGCTGTAATTGTTGGGTCGGTTAAAATGGAGCTGATAAAATATTCGGGACTTGCTCATCCTGTTACTGCCAAATTGGATCGCTGAAAATCATCAGACAAAAACAATTTTTATCCTGGTTTATCAGGCATTCAACCGGTACGAATCAAGTTTGATAAAGATAAAAAGTAAAATTGTAAACGCCCATAACGAAGATCCGCCATAGCTGACAAAAGGCAGCGGAATGCCGATAACCGGAAACAAACCAAGCGTCATGGCAATGTTTACCGCAAAATGGAAAAAGAGAATCGAGGCCACCCCATACCCATAAATCCTGGCGAAATTTGAACGCTGTCGCTCTGCAACAATAATGATCCTGATCAGCAGTGCAATAAAAAGTCCCACAATAACAAGGCTTCCTGCAAATCCCCATTCTTCACCAACTGTGCAAAAAATAAAATCGGTGCTTTGCTCAGGGACAAAGTTGTATTTTGTTTGCGTTCCATTAAGAAAACCTTTTCCTGTTAATCCTCCCGATCCAATGGCTATCAACGATTGATTCACATTGTAACCGGCGCCTTTCAAATCGGTTTCGATCCCAAGCAGTACATTTATTCTGGTGCGGTGATGCTGTTCCAGGGCGTTATCAAAAGCATAATTTACACTCAAAATAAAGGCCGACATGATCAAAAACATCCCAAAAAGGATTACCAGATTCTGAAGATTCCTCTTCATAAAGAAAACAAGTAAAATGCAGATGACAAACAAAGTGATAATCACAGCAACCGGGTTCAAAAGAAGTGTCATAATAAAAAGCACAACCGAAATCAGACCGATAATCAGGATGGCGCCAGGCATGCCTTCACGGTAAAACACAAAAATAAAAGCTACATAAACAATGGCCGAACCAGTGTCGTTTTGAAGAAATATGAGGAGTGAAGGCAAAAGCAGGATGATCAGCATTTTGCCAACCGATTTAAATTGTTTGAAGTTGACATTAAGCGTGCTCAGGTATTTTGCGATGGCAAGATTGGTGGCAAACTTAGCAAACTCAGCAGGTTGAAGTGAAACTGATCCTATCTGAAACCATGATTTTGAACCGCTGACTGTGGAGCCAAATATCAACACACCAATCAGGAT
>CAYOWJ010000007.1:0-3597 GCA_964407625.1 uncultured Lentimicrobiaceae bacterium | reverse complement strand
TTCTGAAATATGTTTGTTTTCGGGTTCAATATCGTGAAATTAAGCTGGCGTTAAACATATCTTCTTCATAGGTAGGTCGTTCAAATTCCCGAAGCAAATACTTAGCCATCATCAGGGTGGCTATTGGTGTGCCAAAAGCAGAGCCAAAACCTGCATTTTCGACAACCACAGCAATGGCAATCCTTGGGTTATCTCTTGGGGCAAAAGCAATAAATAACGAGTGGTTTTCGCCATGTGGATTTTGTACCGTTCCTGTTTTTCCACACATTACAATCGAATCCATCTGGTATCTGCGGGCAGTTCCATGAGAGCCATTGTAAGCAAGGTACATGCCTTCAACAACTGGCTCAAAGTTTCTGGGTTCGACTTTGGTGGATTTTCTTTCATATTTCTTTTCTTCGCGAACCTTGTTTCTTGAAACGGCTCTAACCAGGTGTGGCGGGTAATAATATCCGCGGTTTGCAATTATTGCTGCAACATTGCAAAGCTGTAAGGGTGTTACGAGTAATTCGCCTTGTCCGATCGAAAGCGACCTGATGGTCATGCTACGCCATTGACCTTTCCCAAAATATTTATCATAGTATTCAGGTTCGGGCACATTGCCGCTGCGTTCGATGTTAAGGTCGGTATTAAAAGTCATTCCCAGGTTGAAACTATTCACATAACTTTTCCAGTTGATGTAAGCTTCACGGGTATTGGCGTACTTTTTATTTTCGATAATTTTTCGAAAAACATTCCAGTAATAAGGATTGCACGATTGTTCGATGGCTTCGATAAGATTGAGCGGCGAGTAATGGTTGTGGCTGCATTTGATGGGTGATGCTGTTACTCCTCCGCAGGGGAAAGTTGTTGCAGGAGTTACCACACCTTCCTGCAGTGCAATGGGTGCTTCAACGGTTTTAAAGGTTGATCCCGGAGGATACATCGCCAGCAAAGCCCTGTTGAAAAGCGGTTTAAGGCTGTCGGTATAGAGTTCGTTATAATTTTTACTACGAACCCTTCCAATCAATAAATTCGGGTCATAGGTAGGGCTTGAGATGAGCGCAAGAATTTCACCGGTTGAAGGTTCGATGGCAACGATACTTCCCTTTTTGTTTTGCATCAGTTTTTCGCCATAAGCCTGCAATTCGACATCGAGGCTCACGTAGAGGTCGTTTCCGGCGACGGGCAAGGTATCGTAAATGCCATTTTGGTAACTTCCTTTTTCACGGTTAAAAACATCGACCATGCTGATTTTTAAACCTTTTTTTCCGCGCAATTCGGTTTCATAAGCTTTTTCGATTCCACTTTTTCCAATGTAATCGCCAATGGCATAATAAGGATTTGCTTCAATTTCCATCGGGCTTACTTCGCCAATGTAACCCAGCGAATGGGCTGCTGCAGGTATTGGATATTTGCGCAGGGTACGTGGCTGAACCCAGAAACCCGGGTATTTGAAAAGTTTTTCCTCGATGTAGCCGTAATGTTCTTTCGAAATCTGTTCTTCAAAAATAGAAGCCTTGTAAGGCGAGTAATTCCTGGCTTTTTTCATCTTTTTGATAAAGGCTTCTTTATCGATTCCTATCAGCCTGCAAAATTGAAGTGTGTCGATATTTTTTACCAATTTTGGAACAACCATAAGGTCGTAAGCAGCTTCATTGAAAACCATCAGTTTTCCGGTTCTGTCGTAAACCAGGCCTCGCGCGGGATATTGGGTAATATAGCGCAAAACATTGTTGTTGGCCGAAAGAACGTATTTATCGTTAATCACCTGGATGTAAAAAAGCCTTGCGGCGAAAATTATCCCAATTACGATAAAAATGCCGATAATAACAATTTTTCTACCCTCGTATGCTTTATTTTCAATCATGTAAATTATTATTCTTCCCCGTAAAAAACAGCGCAGCAAAAGTAAACTTACCGCTGATATTATCGACTTTCAAATTTAAATAATAAATTACCTGAGGCGGTTAAACTTGCTCAATTACTGATTTTTAACAAGAATTAACGGAGTAGAAACCGTATCGCTTTTATTTCCGGCCCTGTCGATGATGCAGGCTTTAAACATAATGGTGTCATAAGTTTTGCCTGAGGTTGGATCGCTGATGGGGTTGATGGTATCTTCGATAGTTCCTTTAATCCAGCCTTTATAGTTGGGGGGAGCGAGATAAGGAATGCGTGCATTAAAATTAATGGTGTCGATTTCGCCGGTTGTTGGATTGTACCGGGTACCGATTTTCAACTGACCATTGACCATTTTATAGTAAGAAACGAAAAAATTCACTGATTGATCAAAAGGTTGTAAACCAAGGTCACCATCACCATCGGTGTAACTCAGGAGCATAATTCCAAACGAATCAACATCGGCAAGTGTGCGATACATGGTAAATCCTGAAAACTCAAGTGTGGGTATTGGCGGATATTCCTCTGATTCCTGGCAAGACACAAAAAATGTAACTGCTACAAACAGCAAAACACCTATATTTACAATCGTTTTTTTCATTTGATTCAAAATACCGAAATGAGCAGAAATATTTTTCTTCAGCAAATTTTTCAGATAAATTCTGACGATAGTTTCAACGAACTGGCGCTCGGAATATTTCGTTATCAATATCAAAACAATGCTGTTTACCACCAATTTGTTGATAAACTCAATGTAAAAATCAGCAAGGTTGATCATTATCATAAGATCCCGTTTTTGCCGATCGACTTTTTTAAAAATCACCAGGTTACTACAGGAATTGAAAAAGTGGCCGGGTTTTTTTCGAGCAGCGGAACCACGGGCAAGCTTACCAGCAGGCACTATTACGCTGATTTGGATTTGTACGAACAAAGTTCCACAAAGTCTTTCGGGCTCGTTTACGGAAAAATTACCGATTACTGTATTTTGGCTTTGCTTCCTTCTTATCTCGAAAGAAATGATTCGTCGCTGGTTTACATGGTTAGCGATTTGATAAAGAAAAGTGGCCATCACGATAGCGGCTTTTATCTGGATGAACATCAGAAATTAGCTGAGAAACTCCACCAGCTCGATTCGTCAGGGCAAAAAGTTTTATTGATCGGGGTAAGTTTTGCCTTACTCGATTTCATCGAAAACCACAACTTTATACTTCAACACGCTATCATTATCGAAACCGGCGGTATGAAAGGCCGGCGGCGTGAAATGGTCCGGGAGGAATTACATCAAAAACTTAGTGAAGGTTTTAGCATTTCCGAAATCCATTCAGAATACGGCATGACCGAACTTTTTTCGCAGGCATATTCCACCGGAAGTGGTTTTTTTTATCCACCTCCCTGGATGAAAATACTTATTCGTGATGTAAACGACCCGTTGACTTTATTGATGAATGGGAAAGCCGGCGGAATAAATATTATCGATCTGGCCAATCTTGATTCGTGTTGTTTTATTGCCACTCAGGATTTGGGAAAAACCCATAAAGACGGGCCTTTTGAGGTTGTCGGGCGCTTCGATAATTCCGATGTACGAGGCTGCAACCTGATGGTTTTATAGTTAAAAGGCTTCAGGCATAAGGCGTAAGTCAGGAGTCAATAGTCGGCAGTTGCCAGTTGCCAGTAGACAGTCAGAAGTCTGGAGTCAGAAGGCGTAAGGCGTAAGTC
>CAYOWJ010000006.1:29314-34520 GCA_964407625.1 uncultured Lentimicrobiaceae bacterium | reverse complement strand
TTTTAGTGAGATCCAACATTTTGGTAAACAGAAACCTACCAGGTTTGTAAAACCTGTGAGGTTTTGGGATAGTCTGAAACCTCACAGGTTTGAAAAACCTAAAGTTTTTCAAAAACGCATAATTTTTTTCTTAAATAAACACCATCATTATGGCCGATCACAACGATTTGGGAAAAGAAGGCGAAGAAATTGCCGAAAAATTCCTCCGCAACGAAAAATATCAGATCCTCGAGCGTAACTGGCGCTTTGGCAAGGATGAAATCGACATCATCGCACAGGACGGTGCTTTTATGGTGATTGTTGAGGTGAAGACCCGCCGCACCAACTATTTTGGCGAACCTGAAGAAAGTGTAACGCGCGAAAAACAAAAATTTCTTATCCGGGCTGCCAACGCTTACATCCTCAAAAAAAACAGCGACCTCGAAACCCGGTTCGACATTGTAAGTGTTTTGTTTTCAGGAAAAAACCACACTGTAAAACAAATCAAAGATGCCTTTTATCCCACGCTTTATTAATGGCCGGTTTAATTGAACTTCCTTTTTGCCTGTGATTGAATTTTGTCGTTTGCTTTATTTGGCTATTTTTGGATAATTATTTATCACGTTTACAATTTTGGACAACCAGGAAGAAAATCTTGATCAGGCCACGCCTGTTATTCAGCAGGAAAATGAGCGCAAAAGGCTTTCGAAAAAGCCTTTAAGCAGGACCAAAAAGGTTATTTTCTGGCTTCTTGGTTTCTTCATGCTGCTTTTGCTCACCATACCACTTCTCCTGAATTTGTACGCCGAAAGGATTTTTGGAGAAACCATCCGCCAAATCGTTAAAAATGAAACGGGCGGAAAATACACCTTTAATTATAGCAAAATCAGCTTTAATATTTTGCTGAACGATCTCATCATACACGATTTAGCTGTTTTCCAGGATACTTCTTACCGCAACCCCGATACTTCCGCTTTCACGGTTCCACAAAATTTTGCCGACCTCAGCATTCCTGAACTTCACTTTTCGGGATCAGGTATTTATAATGTCATCCGTGAAAAGAAGCTCGTGGTTAACCGTTTTTATATTGGCAGGCCAGGATTAAAACTTTATCTTAACCTGCCAAAAGCCGACACGCTAAAATCCGCTGATACCTTGCAAATAGCTGATTCAAACCAGCGAATTCTTCATGCCTATTTTAAAGATTACCTCAGTTTTTTAAAAATCATCGATTTTGAACTTAGTGAAGGCGCCCTCGAAATCATCCGCGGCAGCGCTGATTCGGCGCAAAGTATCCGAATAAACGATTTTTCGGTTTTGTTTTCGAACCTCCAGGTCGATTCGCTTTCGGCACAAACGATCGAACACTTGTTTCTAACGGATAGCCTCGGCCTTTCCTTTAAAAGCGGCCTTTTTGAATTTTTTGGAAAGAGTCATTTTATCACCTTTAATAATATAGCAGTTTCGATCAAAGAAGGAACCATCGAGGTGCTTGGCCTTACCATAAAACCGGATACAACAAATGCCGGGTACGATGAGCGTGGCTGGGTGGAATTATCCGTGCCGGCGATAAAACTCAATGGTATTATTTTTCAGCAATTTGCCGATAAAAATTTAACTGTGAGCGAAATAATCCTCATCGAACCTGACATCCTGTTTCATCCTGCGAAAAATATTCAGCAGACGAAATTTGATGAAGAGAAGCTGGCAAGGCAGATTTTTGAGGCAGCTACCAAATTATTCTACCCCATCGAGGTTGGGAAAATTTCGATTCAATCGGCCAGTTTCAGGATTGATGGATTTGAAAGTAAAAATCTGAAAGAGGTTTTTCTGCCTGATATTTCGCTTGATTTGTATCATCTGAAAATGGATTCGGCGAGTTATGATGAGCGAAGCCACCGGTTTTTTGTGGATGATCTTCGCCTGACCATGAACGAGCAGGAGTTTTTCTTTAAGAAAAGTGAGAGGCTTATCAAATTCGGGTTTCTCGATTTCGACACCAAAACCTCACAGTTGGAGCTGTGCGACCTGTTTATCGAAGATTTGCGGAAAAACCCGAAAAGTGCAAGTGTTAACCTTCAGGTTCCGACTTTACATCTTCAGGCTGAAAACTTCGTTAATGCTCTTTTCGATCAGAAATTAAAGATTTTAACCCTCGATATTCAGCAACCAGCTATCACAATTCGTGTTCCTGACAGTGTTGCGCCGGATTCAAAAAAAATAGATTTTCATAATTTGTTCCCTGAAATCAGTGGATTTTTAAAAGAATTGTCTGTTTCGGGTTGCAGGATTAATGGCGCAAATGTAAATTTTGGGAGGTTTGAAGGCCTTTTCGCCAACCAGTTTTCGACGCCTGATATTTCGGTGGTAGTGACGGATTTTCTGCTCAATAAAAACGCCCATCTGAACAAAGAGAAGCTTTTTTATAGTTCAGCCATTGAGATAAATGCAGTTAGCCTTGCCGTGCTTGCCCCCGACAGCGTGCATCAGTTGTTTTTCGACAAATTCAGCATCAGCACAAAAGATTCGTCGGTAAATATTTTGGGATTACACGCCGACACTTTGGAAAGCGTCGAAACCAGGCCTTTTTTCGCAAAAAGCAGGGACAGGCTTAACATGGAAATCGATCAGGTTGAACTGAAGAAAATTGACTTTGCGGCATTTTTCGATCAACAGTTTATCGAAATCGACACCGTGAGCATAAAAAATCCCTCGGGTTATTTTACTGATGTTTTGGCCGATCAGCAGGCCCCGGCAGCCGGGAACAAATTGCTGCCAGGATTCCGGATTGCACATTTTGAACTAAAAAACGGCAATATTTACCTGAAAGAAATACCTGCAAACTCCCCCAAAAAATTTGCCCTGGATGGACTTACTTTTTCGATCGACTGCCTGCAACCAGCTTCACCGGGGAAAAAGAGCAAAATCCAAGCGGATAATATCGAATTTTTTACAAAGAATCTGGCAATAAATTTACCCGAAAAAAGCTATTCGGTCGAGATGAGCAATCTGAAGATTTCATCGGCCGATTCGATCATCAAAACATCCGATTTTATCTTACAACCATTCAATTCGACTGCCGGGAGCAGTAATTTCCATGTCCGCGCAAAAATTCCCGGAATTTTATTCAAAGGAATTGCCATCGCCGCACTCTATGAAAATAACACCTTCGATGCCAGCGAAATTCGTTTTGACCGGCCATCTTACCGGCTGATTCTGGCAGGAAAAACAAAGAGCGGTAAACCGGCTTCATTTTCGGGCAACGAATTGAAAGATGAGATTCTGAAAATATTTAAATCGGTTTCTGTGGGCCGGTTTGAAATGAATAATGCTGATATGGAAGTTTTTGGTGGCTCAACTTTCAGCAGCCGCGATTTGTTGGTCGGCGATTTTGATTTTAAAATTGATTCGATTTTTGTTGATTCGGCCTGCAACATGACTGACGAAAACCTGTTTTTTGCCGATGACATTCATTTTTCAGCACGAAAACCAATCAAAGCTTCGGTTGGAGATAATCTGGAAATCAGCTTTGGCGCATTTAGCGGTTCGACGAAAAGCGGCTTTTTAAAAGCCGAAAACATCGTGGTTAACGGGAAAGAACTCAATAACGACAAAGTGCAACCCAAAACAATTTCGGAGGTCGAAATCGTACTCAAAAGTTTTGATTTGAAAGAAGTCGATTTTTTTAAACTTGTAACTCAGCAAAAACTAACACTCGGGCGTTTAAAAATAGTTTCACCGGATTTGTGGCTCACGCGGAAAATTTCACCTGAAATTCAAGCTACAACCGGACCAAAGGAAATCGATTTTTATAAGGTGATTTCCAAACAAATTTCTGAGCTTCAGATTGCAGATCTGGAAATCAGTGATGCATCTGTAAAAATTCAGGGCAACAAGGTAAGTGGCACCGAAACATTCCAGTTGAGCCGGATAAATGCTGATTTCAGGAATATTCTGGTCGATTCGTCGAATAATGTTTTTGAGAATAAATTCCTTTACAGCGATCTTGTTCGTGTACATATTCGGGATTATTCGCTGCTTTCGGCCGACAGCCTGTATTTGATGGGGGCGGCAGGCATTGGTTTTTCGAGTAAAAACAGTACCCTGAAAATTGATTCCGGCTTTGTTGCGCCTCAGTTTGACGAGGAACTTTTTGCCGCTAAAGTCGGGCATCAAACCGATCGTTTTCAGTTGGATTTCGATTCGGCCTGGTTTGAAAACATCAATATTCCTGAACTTTTGTACGAAAACAAGGTAGCCATTTCAAATGCCAGAATTTTTCAGTTTATGGGCGACGATTACCGCGACAAAACCTACGAACTTCTTCCCGATCATTATGCCAGTCTGCCGGTTTCAGCTTTAAAAAAACTGCCGGTTACATTCAGGCTTGACACTTTAAAGCTTGAAAACTCCCGGATTCAATATCGCGAATATGTGCCACCTGCCTTTGATCCGGGAATTATCTGGTTTGATGGCGTTTCGGTGGAAGGAAGAAATATTACCAACGATTCGGCTTTAATTTCTCAAAATGCGGAAATGAATTTTGTAATGAAAGCCAGGCTGATGAATGAAGCAGATATGGCGTTTTCGGTGAATTTCAATCTGAAGGACACTACAGATAATTTTTACGCATCAGGAACGCTCAACGAACTTGAGCTGACTTCGATAAACCCGTTCCTCGAAAATGTTGCTTTTGTTAAGGTTAAAAAAGGAACCAATAATTTGCTCACCTTTAATTTTGAAGGTAACGATGATGTGGCGCGGGGTGAGTTGTTTTTTAACTACGATAAACTCTCAATCCGCTTGATTGATAAAGAAACCATGCAGGCCAAAGGTTTTGGGGAATCGGTGGCCTCGTTTATTGCCAATAACTTTATAGTTCGCACCGACAATCCAAAATACACGGTACTTTTCCGTAAAGGGCAGATTTATTTTGAGCGCAACAAGCAGAAATCATTCTTCAGTTTCGTTGCAAAATCGCTGTTAAGCGGCATTTCGACAACCATCCGTGGAGGCAACGAGGAGCGCAAAGAAAAACGCAAAAAGCGCAAACTTGATGACCAAGCCAGGACTGAAGCCAGGCTCAATGAAAATGAGGAATTTATCTGGCAGATTATTTCATAAAATCACAAATCTGAAATCTCAAATCCTGGAGCTGAAATCCGAAGCCTCAACATAATCCATTTTGTCTGACGCAAAAGGTTGTAATAATTCCAGTAAATCTTTT
>CAYOWJ010000006.1:0-29214 GCA_964407625.1 uncultured Lentimicrobiaceae bacterium | reverse complement strand
AACATAATCCATTTTGTCTGACGCAAAAGGTTGTAATAATTCCAGTAAATCTTTTTCATTGGTTGCTTCAAGCCAGAAATGCTCAAATTTCGCTGGCAAAATTACAGGCATGCGGTTGTGAATTCCGGCCATCATTTCGTTGGGCGAAGTGGTGATGATCGAGAAAGAGCGGATGGTTTCCCCAGCCGGCGATTTCCACTGATCCCATAAACCGGCCATCGAAAAAATGGGTTGATTTTTCAGAAAAATCCGGTAAGGTGTTTTCTTTTTACCGGTGAGGTTGGCTTTCCATTCATAAAATGAATCAGCCGGAACTAAGCAGCGGCGGCGCTTAAACGATTGTTTAAAAGATGGCTTTTCCAAAATAGTTTCGGCTCGGGCATTAATTAATTTACTGCCGATAGACATGTCTTTCGCCCAGAAAGGAATCAAACCCCACCTGAAAAAACTGAGCTGACCGGGAGTTTCGTTGGTTAATACCGGCAGCATTTGGGTGGGAGCGCAATTTGTGTTTAGTGAAAAGTCTCCATCATTAACTTTGATGTCGTAATGTTGGTTTACAACCTTTAAATCGGGAGCAAATGAATAACGGCCACACATACATTCAGTTTTTAATTCGTAAAATCAGTTCGTTAAATTGAACAAGAACTTACATCCTTTGTTCTGTCTCAACAAAATAATTAATTTTGCACCCCCAAATTTCGCAATAAATATTTATAAATTATAAAATGGAAAACGTAATTATCAACACCGATTTGAAGTATAAAGTAAAAGACCTGTCCCTAGCCTCCTGGGGCCGGAAAGAAATCGATATCGCCGAGAAGGAAATGCCCGGATTGATGGCGATCCGTCAAAAATTCTCAGCCGAAAAACCATTAAAAGATGTCCGTGTAACCGGTTCGTTGCACATGACTATCCAGACTGCGGTTTTGATCGAAACTTTAACCGAACTTGGCGCCGATGTAAGATGGGCCAGTTGCAATATTTTTTCGACGCAGGATCATGCTGCCGCAGCTATTGCTGAAGTTGGAATACCCGTTTTTGCCTGGAAAGGCGAAAGCCTCGAAGAATACTGGTGGTGCACCTATCAGGCATTGTCGTTTCCGGGTGGCAAAGGGCCGCAATTAATTGTTGATGATGGAGGCGATGCCACACTTTTGATACATAAAGGTTATGCTGCCGAGAAAAATCCTGAATTATTGAAACAAAAAGCCGGCAATGCCGAAGAGCAGACCATTATCGAATTGCTTCAAAATGTTTTTATTGAGGATAATCAAAAATGGCACCGCACCGTAAAAGACTGGAAAGGTGTTTCTGAAGAAACCACTACCGGGGTTCACCGTCTTTATCAGATGAAAGAAAAAGGCGAATTGCTGATTCCTGCAATTAATGTAAACGACTCGGTTACAAAATCAAAATTCGATAACCTTTACGGCTGCCGCGAATCGCTGGCCGATGGCATAAAACGCGCCACCGACGTAATGATTGCCGGAAAAGTTGTTGTTGTTCTGGGTTATGGTGATGTTGGAAAAGGCTCGGCAAAATCAATGCGGGCTTATGGTTCAAGGGTAATCATTACCGAAATTGACCCGATTTGTGCTTTACAGGCCGCCATGGAAGGTTTCGAAGTTACCACCATCGAAAATGCACTTAAAGAAGGGCAGATTTTTGTTACCACTACCGGCAACAAAGATGTTATCACTTTGGAGCACATGCAGCAAATGAAAGACGAAGCCATCGTTTGCAACATCGGCCACTTTGATAATGAAATCCAGGTTCACAAACTTGAGTCAACTCCCGGAATCACCAAATTAAACATCAAACCACAAGTCGACAGGTATCGTTTTGCCGACGGACATTCGATTTATCTTTTGGCCGAAGGACGGCTTGTAAATTTAGGTTGTGCCACCGGCCATCCTTCATTTGTAATGAGCAATTCGTTTACAAACCAAACCCTTGCTCAGATTGATCTGTGGAAAAACCGCGATAAATACGCAATCGACGTTTACCGCCTACCAAAACACCTCGACGAGGAAGTAGCACGCCTGCACCTCGAACAGTTGGGAGTAAAACTTACGGTTTTGAGCAAAGAGCAATCCGAGTATCTCGGAATCCCGGTTAACGGACCTTACAAACCTGATCATTACAGATATTAGGAAGATTTTTTATCATAAAAACCAAAAAAGGCACTGGATTTTCCGGTGCCTTTTTTCATGATATCGGGGTGTGCCTCAATTATAAATGTGTAAAATATCCCCGTCGTAGCTGGTGCGGTACTGAAGCAAAGCATATCTTGCCGGACCATCAACTACCGAACCATCCAAAATCAGGTACCTTGTGCCGGCACAGGTATCTTTTACAATGATTCCTGATTCGTCAACGATCACCTTGGCGCAGATTTCCACCGGAACATAGGTGCAGCAACTGTCGGGTTTATAGGTTGGGGTTCGCTCGTAAGCCATAAATTCATCGGTGGTAACCCGGTAAACCAAAATGCCTCTGCTTAACGTGCTTCCGTTTAAATATGCCCAGCCACCAACAGTATTTAGCTGAAGGTACTCCGTTGAATTTGGCCGTATGTAAATATTGGTGTAACCCAGTATTATGGGTAGTTCATCGTTTTCGTCGCATGAGCTGGTTATCACACCAACGAAAAACATAATCAGAAATAATGTGAGCAGAGATTTCGTTTTCGGATTCATCGTACAAGTTTGTTTAGGTTTCAAACGTTGAGTTACATTTAATATTTTTGATGGAGATAGCCCGATTTTCACGACATTTTAAAATTGCAGCAATGGCTTTTGCTGTCGTTGTCATCTTTTCGGCATGTGCAAACCAGGCAAGCCAGAAAGTGAGACAAGTTGAAAAAGCTGTGGAAAAAGAAAAGAAGAAAAAAGAAAAGGACTTTTTAGATCTTAAAAAGAGCCATTATCAGATGCAGACTGAAGAAACCAAAAAAAGAATGAAAGCCACAAAGAAAAAACAAAAAAAGTATCAACGGCAGCGCAATAAGGAATCTTTATGGGATAAGCTTTTTGGCAAATAATCGCATGGAAGTTAAAGAATTTACTAATTTTAACTCCGTTTTAAAAATCATCTTCTGCCTGCTTGTAAAATTGTCCTACGTTCAGGCTGATGATTTTCCAAATCCAAGTGCTTATCTTAAAATAGAATTTTCCTGATGGAGTGGTATCGTAAATTGTTGTTTTTCTTATTCGTGGTAATGCTGATTCCGGCTGGATCAAAAAATCTTTTGGCTCAGAATGGAAATGAATTTGCATTCGACCGGATTACCTCCGAAAACATCATCCTCCGAAAAGGGCTTTCGCAAAATACCATTTATTGCCTGATGGAAGACAGCCAGGGATATCTGTGGTTTGGGAGCTGGGATGGTCTTAATAAATACGATGGTTATAACTTTACAATCTACAACAAGCAAAATGGCCTTTCAAACGAAACCATTAATGCTATTATTGAGGATGAATCCGGGCGAATCTGGATCGGCACCGAAAATGGTCTGAACTGTCTGGATAAAAGAACCGGAAACATTACAATTTATCAGGCTATTGCCGGCGACAGTTCCACGCTGTCGGGCAGCTGGATAAATTATTTACTCCTGGATAAGTCCGGACAAATTCTGATCTGCACCAACAACGGATTAAACATTTTAAATTATAAAACAGGAATAATTTCGAAATATCAAAATAGCGACATCAGGCAGCGAAGCTCCCGTCGGAATAATGTTAACTGCATTTTGAATGATAACCGGAATAACTATTGGACGGGCACTAATTTTGGACTGTTAAAGTATGATCCGGTCACCCATGAGAATATTCGTTTTCTTAACCGGCCCGGCGATTTTGAAAGCCTGAGCAGCAATGTTGTAAATATTATCATGCAGGACCGTGAGCAGCGGATCTGGATCGGAACAGATTTTGGATTAAACCTCATTGATGAATCTAAAGGAAAATTTAGAGTTTTTTTGAACGACTCCAAACGCCCAGGCTCCATTGGTAATAATAATATTACCGATATTTTTGAAGATAGCCATGGGACTTTCTGGGTAGCCACTGATGGAGGTGGATTAAACATTCTTGACAGGAATACCGGAAAATTCAAGGCAATCCGTAACGACCCAAAAAACCCTTACAGTCTTGGAAATAACAGGGTTTATGATATTTGTGAAGATCGGAGCGGAAACCTTTGGTTTGGAACTTTTAAGGGAGTGAGTAAAATAGCGAAGCATAATAACAAATTCGGGCTTTTTACGCTCGATCCGGATAATCCAAACAGTTTAAACGACAATTTTATCTGGGCGTTTTGTGAAATCGAACCAGATATTTTCTGGATTGGAACGGATAACGGGGTTAATGTTTTTAATAAAAATACGAATACCTTTACTGCGATCTCGCGTAAGCCGGGAGGCCTGAATTCGTTGTCTTCATCCCGGATAAGGTGCATCCTGAAAGATTCTTCAGGAAAAATCTGGATTGGTTTACGTGATGCAGGTCTTGATAAATTTGATCCGGTCTCAGGGAAATTTATTAATTTCATGCCTTCACTCCAGGATCGCAACTCGTTGAGTGATATTTTTGTACTCTCTCTCTTTGAAGATAAATCAGGAATAATTTGGGTTGGCACCAACAACGGGCTTAACTTGATCAATCCTAAAACCAATCAGGTTCGTCCGCTTTTTCATAATGCTGACGATTCAACCTCCCTCTCTGAAAACACAGTTTGTGATATCACCCAGGATGCTCAGGGAGTAATCTGGCTGGCCACCAACAATGGCCTTTGCCGGTACAACCGCGAATCCGATAATTTTTCCACCTTTACCAATAGTACTAAAAATCTGGATAAAGGTGTGTCTGATAAATTATTTTGTGTGTTTGAGGACAGCCAAAATGATTTATGGGTTGGGACAAGAGGAGGTGGTTTTGCCAAATTCGACAAGGAATCCGGCACCTATGTCATTTTTAATACTGACGACGGGCTTCCCAACAATGTTGTTTATTGTATTCTTGAAGATGAACACGAAAACCTCTGGCTTAGCACCAATTGGGGTTTGTCGAGATTCAACAAAAAGGAACGGAGTTTTATTAATTACGATGTCACTGACGGAATTCAAAGCAATGAGTTTAATTCGGGGGCTTCGCTGAAAAGCCGGGATGGTGAAATGTTTTTTGGTGGAATGCGCGGATTTAATGCCTTTTACCCCGGCGAGATTAAAATTAACACAGCAAAACCTCAGATTGTCATCACGGCATTTAAGAAATTTAACATCAACCAGCCGGGAGAAATTCTCGATGGCGACACCATCATTTTAGCACATGATGAAAACTTCTTTTCCTTCGAGTTTTCGTCACTCGATTTTACAAATCCCTCAAAAAACCGGTATTCCTTTATTCTCGAAAACTATAATAACGATTGGACAAATGTTGATGGAAACCGCCATTACGCCGAATACACCAAAGTAAACCCCGGCAAATACGCGTTCAGGGTAAAAGGATCAAATAATAATGGTGTTTGGAATAATGAAGGAATTTCGCTTACCATTATAATTAAGCATCCCTGGTATTCGACCTGGGTTTTTAGAATTTGTGCCCTTTTAGTTTTGATTGCAGCGATTTATCTGACTATTTATTTCCGGTTTAATATTACCCGTAAAAAACATGAAATGGAAAAGAAGGTCCTTCAGATCGAAAAACAATTGATCGAAATCCAGCAAAAAGCGCTCAGGCTTCAAATGAATCCCCACTTCTTTTTCAATTCGTTGAATTCGATCCAAAGTTTTGTGCTCTCGAATGATGTTGACCTTGCAGTGCATTATCTGGGAAAGTTCTCACAACTCATGAGAATGATTTTGTCAAATTCTGCGGAGTCGATAATTCCGCTTGCCGATGAATTGCAGGCAGTAAAACTTTATCTCGAAATCGAAAAACTCCGTTTCGATGATAAATTCACCTATTCGATTAATGTCGATCCAAAAATTGATGAGGAATTTACCGGTATTCCTCCGATGATTATCCAGCCTTACATCGAAAATGCCATTATTCACGGGCTTGTTCACAAAGAAACCGGAGGTCATATTATCATTGAACTCACAAAAAGCAATGAATTTATTTTATGCACTATTCAGGACGATGGAATTGGCAGGCAAAAAGCCATGGAAATAAAGAAACAGTCCGGTTTGAATAACCGGCCAAAAGGAATGCTCATCACCAAAGAGCGTTTGGAAATACTTAATCAGGGATCAAACCAGAAATATTCGGTCAAGGTAACCGATCTTACCGATGATAATCAGAATTCAACCGGTACCAGGGTTGAACTTGTGATTCTGTTCCAGGAAATTTGATTTTTTCTTATTTATAATTGCTAAAAATTAACCAATACAATTTTTATTTTGTGATCGGATTGAACTATTTTTTTGATATTTGACCCTTTAATTTTATTCAGGATAAACACATTGGTTAAGGCGATCATCATCGAAGACGAGAAAAAGTCGAGAAGTGCATTAGTTGGGTTACTCAACCGATACTGCACCAACGTGCTTATATTAGGCGAAGCCGAAGGTGTGCAAACAGGCATCCCGATGATCAGGAAGCTTCAGCCCGATGTGATTTTTCTGGATATTCAGATGCGTGATGGAAGCGGTTTCAGGCTTTTGGAAGAGGTTGGCGAAGTAAATTTTGAAGTAATCTTTACCACTGCTTTTGACGAATACGCGATTAAAGCAATAAAATATAGTGCACTGGATTATTTGTTAAAGCCAATAGTTCCTGATGAATTAATTGAGGCTGTGCGAAAAGTTGAAGAACGGAAGGCGGCCAAAAGCAAAAATCTTTCAAATAATCTGGATGCTTTACTCGACAATATCCGGGCAGGATCTATCGAATCAGCAAAAATCATTCTATCTACCTCCGAAAAGAAGCATATTATTAAGGTGGATGACATTATCCGTTGTGAATCGGATAATTATTACACCAAGTATTTTTTTATTGATGGTAAGAAATTGCTTGTTTCGAAAACGCTCAAAGAAAATGAAGGATTACTCAAAGGGCAGGGATTTATCCGTCCTCACAAGTCACATTTGGTTAATATTAAATACATTAAAGGCTATATGAAAAGCGACGGCGGATGCATTGTGATGAGTGATGATACCAAAATTCCGGTATCAAGGAGGAAGAAAGAAGCAATAATGGAGATCATCAATAATTTGTAAAGAAAATTTATCGATCATACTAACATTTAAATCAGAATTCATTTTTCATCATTTTAATTTATCGATAGCAGACCAATAAACTCGTAAATTATTATTTTTCAGCTTTTTTAGTCTGTTGTAATTTAATGAAGGTAAATAAAAAAAGTGCCCGGATTCAGTGATTTCGTGTAAAACCGAAAACTGATTGTTAAAAACCGTTAACTGATTGTTACTTTTCATTTGTTTATTGATACTCTACTTTTACTTGTTCAAAATCATTCTTAATCATTAAGATGGACGATTTAATATATTTTCTTTTGGTAGTTGGTTGGCTGGGCTATTCGATTTACAAGCAAAGCGAAAAGAAGAAGCGTCAGCAGGTTGCACGGCAAAACGAGCAGCAGGTTAATACTGTGTCGGAATATCCGGTACCCGCCGAGACCAGAGAAGCCCCAACAGCTAAAGTGCCAACGGGGATCGATTTTAGAAAAACTTTGGAAGAAATATTATTGGGACAGCAGGTTTCGATGGAAGTAATACCCGAAAGTGAAGCACAATCGCTTGAGGTTATTCCTGAACCAGCCGTTTCTGACGAAAACAGATTTCAGGATCGTCCAGTCAACGAGGCTCCGGTGCAACAAAGGTGGAACGAAATTCAGAATAATTCATCCGGGACAACAGGTGAAAATTATCGCCAATCGAATGATGAGGCCATTCTGCATGAAGAAGAACATGAAAAGGCTTATTTCTGGGAAGAATTTGATCTTCGGAAAGCAATTCTTTATTCCGAAATCCTTAAACCAAAGTACGTTCATTAAGTGTGAATTTAAATAGAGAGGTAGAAGCAAAAAGGTTTGGTTAATACTTTTTTTTATTAGTAATTTTACCGCCCTTTAGCAAAATATGTAATCTAACATAAAACAATATGGTATGTTAAGAAATTTACTTTTAACTTTTAGTCTTGTATTTGCATCAACCATGTTGATGTATTCTCAAACAGGGGCACTTCAGGGGAAAGTCCTCGATAAGGATACAAAAGAGCCAATCCCCTTTGCAAACGTGGCTGTCTTTTCTGGTGGTGACCTGGTTACCGGTGGTACAACCGACTTTGATGGAAAATTTGTCATCAAGCCATTAACCCCGGGCACCTATAATTTAAGGGCATCCTTTGTTGGTTATCAAACCAAGGAAATTTCCAATGTGGTTGTAGGAGGCGACAAAATCACCTTTCAGGACATTTCTCTGGGAGTGACTGCCGAAACCCTCGAAACAGTGGAAGTTATTGAGTACAAAGTCCCACTAATTCAAAAGGACCAGACAACCTCAGGAGCTACTGTTACCTCCGAAGAAATCGAGAAAATGCCTAACCGTTCAGCAACTTCTATTGCAACAACAGTTGGTGGTGTTTATTCAGATGCCGACGGAGGAAGTATCAGTATTCGTGGGCAGCGTGGCGATGGAACCGTTTATTACATTGATGGGATGCGTGTTTTAGGATCAAGCGCACTACCTGAATCTGCTATCGAACAGGTTTCGGTTATTTTGGGTGGTATCCCGGCCAGGTATGGCGACGCTACCGGCGGTATTATCAGTGTAACAACAAAAGGGCCTTCCAGAGAATTCGGTGCCGGATTTGAATTACAGACTTCACAGTTTCTTGATGATTTTGGATACAACCGTTTGGGATTTAATTTACAAGGCCCGCTCTTCTCCAAAAAGGAAGGCAACAACAAAACATCAATAATTGGTTATTTTATTGCCGGCGACTTCACCTATCGTGAGGATGGATCCCCATCAGCAAAAGGAACTATCGACAAAGTTGAAGATGAATACCTTAATTATCTTAAGCAAAATCCCCAAAGACCTACCGGAACCGGATTTGGCCTTTACAATAATTCTCTCTACACCAGAGCAGAAAATACCCAATCAATAAATCAGACATTAAATACCGAAGCTACCGACATTAGTCTTACCGGTAAAATTGATCTCAGAGCATCACCAACTATCGGATTTACTGTCGGAGGTTCATTCAATTATCAGGATTACCGGGCTTTCCAATATGGTGGTTCACTTTTTAACTACGAAAACAACCCTCATGTTAATAATAATACATGGAGGGTTTTTGGAAGATTTACACAACGGTTCCCTACCGATAAAGAAACCAGTTCGGTTGTAAAAAATGTTTACTATGCTATTCAGGCTGACTATTCAAAGTTTCATCAGGTTGTCGAAGATGATACACATAAAGATAACCTGTTTAATTATGGCTATTTGGGAAAATTTGAAACCTACAAACGCAGGTCCTACGAATTAGGTTCTGATACACTCAACGGAACTGTTTACAATAATGTATGGCTTCAGAATAACTGGCAGGATACTGCTTACACTTTTCAGGCTGCTGACGTAAACCCGGTTGTAGCACGCTATACTGAACAATATTATGAATTTTATCCTGATAAAGGCGATTGGCGTTTCCCACAAACAGGAAACTGGTTAAACTATAATCAGGTTCAATTGTATGGTGGTTTGTTAAATGGTCAATCCCCGGATCCCGTTTACACAATGTGGACAAATGTTGGAACCCAGTACAATGGTTATTCCGTAGCTGATAACACCCAGGTTTCGTTAAGTGCAAATGCATCAGCCGACATTGGAAACCATGCTTTTGAATTTGGCTTGCAGTATGAGCAACGCAGTGATCGTGGTTATGGCTATGGCCCTGTTAATCTTTGGGGTTTGATGCGGTTAATAACTAACACGCACATTAACCAGCTTGACCTGAACAACCCACACCTGGTCGAAATTGACGGTGTTTTTCAGGATACCATAAACTATGATCGTTTGTACAGTCAGGTTGAGCAAAGGGTTTTTGATATTAACCTTCGTAAGAAACTTGGTCTGTCGCTCGACGGAACTGATTGGGTTGACATTGATTCGTATGATGTAAATACCCGCACCATTAATTATTATGATGCTAACGGACAATTACATAAAGACATGAATGTTGACGGAGGTTTATCAATAGATATGTTTAGTGCTGATGAGTTGTTAAACAAAGGTGTTAACTATGTTTATTATTATGGTTACGATCCTTATGGAAACAAGAGTACATCCAGACCGGCATTTGATGATTTCTTTAATAAGACTACCCAGGATGCCATTGGACGTGAACAGTTTACCCGTGATATCGGTGCTTTTGAACCTATCTACATGGCCGGTTTTATCCAGGATAAATTTGCTTTTGATGATCTCGTATTTAACGTCGGTGTTCGTGTTGACCGTTTCGATGCTAACCAGATGGTTTTAAAAGATCCTTATTTATTTTACTCTGCCTACACCGCTAGTGAGGTTAGTACAATCAACGGCCAACCAATAAATCATCCTGATAACATTAGTGATAATGCAGTAGTTTACATCGATAATAAGGATAATCCAACCGAAGTTAAAGGATACCGTGAAGAAAGTGTCTGGTATAATGCTTCAGGAACTGTTATCCAGGATCCGGGTCTTCTGGATGCCGGAAATGGTATTACACCATGGCTTACCAATCCTCAGCAAAATGAAGTAGGTCCTGAAGTTTTTAAAGATTATGATCCACAGATTAGTGTAATGCCACGTATTTCGTTCTCCTTCCCCATTTCGGATGAGGCATTATTTTATGCTCACTACGACATTCTTACGCAGCGACCAACTGAGCAGTTGAGAATGGATCCTACTCAATATTATTATATTACAAAACAAGGGAGTATTGATAATCCAAATTTGAAGCCTACTAAATCGATTGACTATGAATTAGGTTTTAAACAGAAGATCAGCAATAGTTCATCTTTGACTATTTCTACTTTTTACAAAGAAATGCGTGATCAGATTCAGTATTATCGTTATACAGGTGCTTACACAGGCGGTTCAAACCAGTATTATTCCTACAACAATATCGACTTTGGTACAGTAAAAGGTTTAACAATCGAATACGATTTGCGCAGAACCAGCAACGTTAGAGCCAGGTTTAGTTACACCCTTCAGTTTGCCGACGGAACCGGTTCCAGTTCTACCACTGCAGCGGCACTTGTTAATGCAGGATTGCCTAATCTCAGAACCATCTTCCCGCTTAACTGGGATAGAAGACATGCTTTCAACATTAGTTTTGATTATCGGTTTGGCGAAGGGAAAGATTATTTTGGCCCATCTTCAACCAAGACTATTAAAGGTACCGACCAGGTAAAGACAACCCAATGGTTAAAAAATACTGGTGTTAATTTTACATTAACTGGTGGATCTGGTACGCCATACACCCGTTCTTCAAACATTGTCGGAACCTATGCAACAGGTGGAAGTCAGTTATTGGAAGGAACCATTAATGGTTCAAGGCTTCCTGGCCAGTTCAGGGTTGACATGAGATTAGACCGGGACATTGACCTGACCAGTGATCCAAAATCAAATACTTATCTGAATGTTTATCTGCAGGTTCTTAACCTTTTGGATACTCAAAATATTACCGCTGTTTATTCAGCAACGGGTAGTGCAAACGACGATGGTTACCTTACTGCACCAGAATGGCAGGAAAATATCAACAACCAACTCGACCCACAGGCTTATCGTGATTTGTACACTTTGCGAATGAACTCTCCTTTTAATTATAGCAATCCTCGCCAAATCAGGTTAGGTATTATCTTTAATTTTTAATTGAATGAAAGATAAAATTAGAAACGAATCTGCGAAACAAAAAATAATGATAAATATGAAGAACATATTACGACCTCTGCTGATTTTCCTCGCGTTTACAATAGTTCAGGGAACTTTTGCAGATAAGTTGATCACAGAAAAAAACCTAAAGAATACTCAAAACATTAAATCAGGCGCTGCCGGTTGTTCAGCCGGTGCTTCATTTGCTTTTTTGGATATTAATAATATTCGTTGCCGTATTAACACTGGCGGCGATATGTGGTGGAACTTTGATAAAGCACAATATTATGTGCCCGGAAATACCCTTAAAACTTCCATGTTTTCCGCTTCACTTTGGATTGGTGGAGTTGACGTTAATGGACAGTTAAAACTGGCAGGACAAAGATATCGTGCCAGTGGTGATGATTATTGGCCCGGACCGCTTACCAATGATGGAACGGCTTCTATTGATGAAGAAACCTGCTCAGAATACGACAAGTTTTTTAAAATTACACGTACCCAGGTTGATGAATATCTGGCATGGTGGGGTAGTACAAATAAAGTTGAGGAATACCCTGATTATACCATCCCACAAAGTATTCTGGAATGGCCTGCTCATGGCGATGTTTCTAAAAATCAGAGTTATTACCTGGCCCCGTTCTACGATAACGATGGTGACGGAGATTATGACCCAAACCAGGGTGATTATCCTTACTATGATGTTGACAATAGCCTTTGTAAAACCTTAGTTCCTACAATGGCTGCTGAATCTGAATATCCCAACGATCCTGAAAACTGGAGATATGGAATTCTCTCCGATCAGGTTATTAAGGGTGACCAAACTTTATGGTGGGTTTTTAATGATAAAGGTAATGTTCACACCGAAACCACTGGCGCACCTGTTGGTATGGAAATTCGTGGTCAGGCATTTGCTTTTTCGACAAACGATGAAATTAATAACATGACTTTTTATAGTTATGAAATTATTAACCGTTCTACCTTTTCATTAACTGGCACTTATTTTAGTCAATGGGTTGATACTGACCTTGGTTATTCCTATGATGACTATGTTGGTTGCGATGTTAACCGTGGTTTAGGGTATTGTTACAATGGTGTTTCGATTGATGGAACCGGGCAACCTGAGGCTTATGGTGTTCAGCCCCCAGCTATTGGCGTTGACTTTTTTCAGGGTCCCTACATGGATCCTGATGGGTTGGATAATCCAAAATTCCAATATGTTACTAACCCAACTACAGGTGATACTACAGCAAAAATCCAGTTATGCGATGTTAGTATTAATGGTGTGAATTTTGAAGATGGTATTGCCGATAACGAACGTTACGGGATGCGTCGTTTTGTTTATCATGATAACTGCGGTGGTGGACCAACCTGCGACCCTTCGATAGCACCTGAATATTATAACTTTTTACGTGGTATCTGGAAAGACAATACTAAAATGCAATATGGTGGAAACGCTCACTTCCCGGATGCTGATGGTCCGGATTGTGATTTTATGTTTCCTGATGATACCGACCCGTGTAACTGGGGAACTGGTGGCCAGCCACCAAACGCCGGATGGAACCAGAATGGTAAATTCTGGAACGAGGTTTCAGCAAACAACAATCCTTACGACCGTCGTTTTATGCAGTCAGCAGGACCTTTCGTACTGTTACCTGGTGCAGTAAATTATATTACTGTTGGTATTCCGTGGGCGAGAGCTACTTCTGGAGGTCCATGGGCTTCGGTTCAACTTTTAAGAGTTGTTGATGATAAATGCCAGGCATTGTTTGATAACTGTTTTAAAGTTCTTGACGGACCAGATGCTCCGGATTTGAGTTTCCTCGAAATGGATCGTCAGCTTATTGTTTTCATCTCAAATCGTAAAGGTTCGAATAACTTCAACGAAGGTTACAACGAAATCGATCCAAATATCCAGTTACTGGAGGATTCGATACCTAAACCGCCGGCAGTTATCGATTCATTAAAACGTTATCGCTTCGAAGGATATCAGATTTATCAATTGCGCAGAGCCGATGTAAGTGTCGAAAGTTTAAATGATGCTGATCTTGTCCGTTTGGCCGCACAATTTGACAAAAAAAATGGCATAACAAAACTCGTTAATTATTATTACGATCAGTCAATCGGTGGCAGTGTTCCGGTTATCGAGGTTATTGGTGGCGATGATGGAATTAGTCATTCATTCATTATTTCTGAAGATTTGTTTGCTGATAAAGATAAAAAACTGGTTAATCATAAACAGTATTATTTCCTGCCGGTAGCTTATTCTTTTAACGAGTACGCGCCGTATTCACAGGAACCTGGTGTTGTTAACGGACTTTATGGTCAAAAAAGAACATATCTTGCCGGACGTAAAAACATCAAGGTTTACACTGCAATTCCGCATAAATCAGTTAGCGGCCTTACACTTAATACAAGTTATGGTGATGGTTTTGAAGTTACCCGTTTACAAGGTCAGGGTAATGGCGGCAGTGAACTCGAAATGAAAGCCGAAAGTATTAATGAGATATTGACAAAATCACCAGCCAGTGAAACTAATCAATATGGTGATGATGATTACCCGATAGTTTACAACCCTGTTTATGAAAGAAACATGGGCCCTGTAAAAGTAAAAGTCGTCGATCCGATGAATGTTCCCAGTGGCACCTTTACGATTAAATTTGTTGATGTTATAACTTCAGGAACTGATTCTACCAGAATTACAAATGCTAAATGGATTTTAACTGACGCAAGTGGAAACTCATATTTTTCTGATACTACCATAAGTGTAAGGAACGAACAAATTATTCCTGAGCTTGGAATTTCTGTGAATATTGAGCAGATAGCTTTCCCTGGTGATTCACTCTCAGCAAATAATGGATTGATCCGTGCTGAATTAAGTTACCAGGACAGTTCTCAGATGTGGTTTTCAGGCGTTCAGGATTTCGATGTTCCCGGCAGCCCACTTAACTGGATCAGATCTGGCGTTTATAAAGATGATCAGAATGTGCGTTTTAACGACTGGGACATGACCAATGACGATCCATGGGATGCACTTCAGATTTACGAAAAATTAGTTGGAGGAACCTGGGCTCCTTACGCTTTAACGGCTTCCGGCGAACAGCTTGAAGTTGGGCCTTCTTTCAACAGAATTTCTAAAAGTACCGCATCACTCGCCATCCTTGCCAGTGTTAATGTTGTAATTACAGCTGATAAAACAAAATGGACAAGATGTCCGGTTGTTGAAATGTGTGCTGATCAAACACTGGCTCAGGGAAATGCTCAACAATATGCGATGAGAAATTCTCCATCAATTGATAAGGATGGAAACTTTGCCGAAGAGGGTGCTGCAGCAAGCAATGATCCAAATGATCCAAATTATATTAATGGTATCGGTATGGGTTGGTTCCCGGGATATGTGATAAATATTGAAACCGGCGAACGCCTTAATGTAATGTACAGCGAAAACTCTTTCCTTGCTGGTGAAAATGGCCGTGACATGAAATGGAATCCAACTAAAAACTACATTAGCGAGCAAAGCGTTCAGGGTGTTGTTTTTGGAGGGATGCATTATTTGTATGTGATGAATCACATGAGCTTGAGTTACGGCGGTCGTATGTTTAATTTTCCGGCATATGATGCTGGACGATTTTTAAGGGATACGCTTACAAGCGAATTACCTGCAATTCTTACACGGACTGCTTTGTATTCGAGTTGTATGTATGTCAACGTTCCTTTAGCTGTAAACGATTCTGTTTGGTTGCCTGAGGGTAATGATGTAACAGTGAAGATCAGAGTATCCAAACCTTACGAACGTTATTTTTCTGAAGGACTTGACTCGCTAAGTGATAAGAATCAGAATAATTTTAACCCGATGTATTCATTTACAACCGAAGGTTACGCTCCTGTAAATTACTCTGAAGAAAAAAATCAGACCGACCTGGATTTGATCAATGTTGTTCCAAATCCTTACTATGCTTATGCAGATGGCCCAGGATATGAACGAAATCAACTTGATAACAGAATCAAAATTATAAATTTGCCTGAACGATGTGTGGTCACAATCTATAATATTAGTGGCACGCTTATCCGGCAATACGACGTTGATAAAACAGGAGTATCAAATCCCAGAGCCTCCATAAAAGGACTGGAAACTGATGCCAAAACTTCAATTGATTGGGATTTAAAGAACTATGCAGGCATTCCGATTGCCGGAGGGATTTATCTTATCCATGTAAAAGAAACGGGAGGCCGTTCAGGTGAAAGGGTTATTAAATGGTTTGGAGCTATGAGGCCGATCGATTTGAATACATTTTAATCTATACTTTACCGAAATTTATGATTAATAGAATAAAATCAGAAAGTATGAAAAATATTTATAGATACATCATTGCATTGTTCTTATCAGGATTGCTTATTATGCCAGTCACTGATTTATTGGCTGGTAATAAAGACCGTTCCGGACAATCCGGAGCCTCCGAATTATTAATAAACCCGTGGGCGCGCAGTTCCGGATGGGGCGGTGTTAATGTTGCCAATACCAGAGGTTTGGAATCAGTTTTTACTAATATTGCAGGTACTGCCTTTACCACCGGAACCGAAATTATTTTTTCGGCAACCGATTATTTACAAGGTGCTGACATCAAAATAATGAACTTTGGTTTAACACAGCGTATTGGCGAAACTGGAGCTTTAAGCTTGTCGATTATGTCGATGAACTTCGGCGATATCCAAACAACAACAATAAATAATCCTGACCCAAGCGACGGAAGTATTGGAACTTTTTCACCTAGTTTGATAAATATCAGCATCGGTTATGCCAAAGCATTTTCGAACAGTATTTATGGGGGTTTTAATCTGAAAATCATTTCCGAAACAATTTCGGATATGAGTGCTCAGGGTGTTGCAATCGACGCAGGTATCCAATATGTTACCGGTGAAAAGGAAAATATAAAATTTGGAATAGCATTAAAAAATGTTGGTCCAACCATGAAGTTTTCCGGAGATGGACTATCCTTCCGTGGATTTTATGATCAGTTTTCGACAAATTCTCCTACGTTCGAGCAACGTAAAGCTGATTTTGAGTTGCCGGCAACTTTGTTGATCGGTGGTGCTTATGATTTTTTGTTTGCCGAAAACAGATTTACGCTTGCAGGAAGTTTCCAATCTAATTCTTTTACCAAGGATCAATTCATACTTGGTGGCGAGTTTGCACTGAAATCGTACCTCATGCTCAGAGCTGCTTATGCTTACGAAGAAGGAATCACTAATAAAGCGGATCGTACAACTGTTTATACTGGACCAAGTGCCGGTTTTACCGTGCAGGTTCCTTTGAATAAAGAAAAAGATTCCAATTTCTCAGTAGATTACTCATACCGCGCAACCGATCCTTTTTCAGGAGTTCACACGATCGGTGCTCGTATCAATTTGTAAATTGCTTAGGATTTAAAGAAATTTCATAATTTTGCCTCGCAGATTTAAGACCCTTTTTTAGGAAAGGGTCTTTTCTATTATTATCTCAAATATAAATATTACAAGCTGTATGTCAGGAATAATGTATTATAGTGAAGAAGGTCTGAAACGACTTAAAAATGAATTGATTCAATTGATTACTGTTGAACGGCCTTCTATTTCAAAGCAAATTGCTGAAGCACGCGATAAGGGCGATCTTTCCGAAAATGCGGAATATGATGCTGCAAAGGAGGCACAAGGGATGCTTGAAATGAAAATTTCTAAACTCGAAGATGTTATCCGAAATGCCAGAATTCTGGATGAGTCGAAATTGGACTTAACCAAGGTTTACATCATGACCAAGGTTAAAATCAAAAATCTTAAAAATGGTTCCATCATGTGTTATACCATTGTTCCTGAAAGCGAAGCTGATCTGAAATCTGGCAAAATATCCGTTAATTCGCCTATTGCAAAAGGTTTGCTTGGAAAGATTGTTGGCGATAAGGCAGAAATTAAAGTCCCTGCCGGCATTATTGAATTTGAAATTGTTGAGATAGATCGTTAACACTCGATTTAAACGATCAAAAAATTGCTAAATGGTTTTGTTCTGTTTAGCATTTTTTTTTGAAATTGATTAATTTTGTTTTTCAAATTTTTAAATTATTGATTATGAGTACAATTTTCACAAAAATTATCAATGGGGAAATTCCTTCATACAAAATAGCTGAGAATGACAGGTTTTACGCATTTCTCGATATTAACCCACTGGCAAAGGGCCATACTTTGGTTATCCCAAAATCTGAAGTCGATTACATTTTCGATCTGGATGATGAAACAATAGCCGGGTTATTTGTATTTTGTAAGAAAGTTGCAAAGGGCATTAAAGCTGTTGTTGACTGTAAAAAAATCGGAATTACTGTTTTAGGTTTGGAAGTGGCGCACGCCCACGTTCATTTGGTTCCGATTAATGGAATTTATGATATCGATTTTAGCAAACCTAAACTTAAGTTAAGTGTTGAAGAATTTCAATCACTCACAAATGAAATCAGCTCCCGGATTTCTTTATAGTTAAAATACTTTTAAATGAGAAAAGAAACTGATTTTTTGGTTATTGGATCTGGAATTGCCGGTCTTTCCTATGCGCTTAAGGTGGCCAATTTCGGGAAAGTGTGCATTATTACCAAAGCTAAAGCCGAAGAAACAGCTACGCGTTACGCGCAGGGTGGAATTGCCGCTGTAATGTACACGCCGGATACCTACGAAAAACATGTTAATGACACATTAATCGCTGGTGATGGCCTTAATGACGAGCGAATTGTGCGTATCACCATCACCGAATCTACCGAAAGGGTTCAGGAGCTTATCGAATGGGGAACCAAGTTTGATAAAAACAAAAGCGGGCGTTACGATTTGGGAAAAGAAGGTGGACATTCAGAGCATCGGGTTCTTCATCATAAAGATAACACAGGGTTTGAAATTGAAAATGTTCTTTTGCACCAGGTAAAGCTTCATCCCAATATCGAAATATTCGAAAATCATTTTACTATCGACATTATTACACAGCATCATTTAGGTAGTGAAGTAAATCGTCGTCGCGCTGATATTGCTTGCTATGGTGCTTATGTTTTGGATATTGAAAAGAATGAAATCCATACTTTTCTTTCTAAAACGACAATGCTTGCCACAGGAGGTGTCGGAAATGTTTATTCGACAACTACAAATCCACCAGTTGCCACGGGCGATGGAATAGCCATGGTTTATCGTGCCAAAGGTGCTGTCGAAAAAATGGAATTTATCCAGTTTCATCCCACGGCACTCTATAACCCAAAGGATAAACCTTCCTTTCTGATTACTGAGGCTTTAAGAGGCTATGGTGCGATATTGAAAAACCTGAATGGCGAGGAATTTATGCATAAATATGACAGCCGGCTCTCGCTTGCTCCACGTGATATTGTTGCACGTGCCATCGATAATGAGATGAAAATTACCGGGGATGAATATTTGTACCTCGATTGCAGGCATATTAATAAAGATGAACTTATCGAACAATTCCCGACCGTTTACGCAAAATGTTTGAGTATCGGAATCGACATTTCCAGAGATATGATACCCGTTGTGCCTGCTGCGCATTATACTTGTGGCGGGATAAAAGGTGATGAATTTGGCCGCACCACCATTAATTACCTTTATGCCAGCGGCGAATGTGCTTCGACGGGCTTACACGGCGCAAACCGTCTCGCTTCAAATTCGCTGCTCGAATCACTGGTTTTTTCACACCGCGCAAGTATCGATACAATTAATACTTTCAAAGGCATTAACCTGAAGCATGAAATTCCTGACTGGAACGCTGAAGGCATGGTGATGAACGAGGAATTAATCCTGGTTACGCAATCGTTGAAAGACCTCCAGGCAATAATGAGCAATTATGTTGGGATTGTGAGATCAAACATCAGGCTAAAGCGTGCTTTCGACCGACTGGAAATAATTTACCGTGAAACCGAGGAATTATATGATCAGTCCATCCTGACAGTAAAAATTTGTGAACTCCGGAACATGATTACCGTAGCTTATCTGATCATCAAAATGGCGATGCAGCGTAAAGAAAGCATCGGGCTTCACTATTCTCTGGATTATCCTAAAGCAATCGGATATCACGATTTTTCGAGGGAGGAATTATAGTGGTAAATCAGCAGCAATATGTAAGTTTTGTTCTCAATCCGCATTTATTGCAAAATGCAAATAGTGGTGTTTTGCATGATCTCACCCGGAAATTTCCATATTGCCAGACTTCACAACTGCTTTATCTTTTGGCCCTCCAAAGCGAAGATAGTATTCAGTTTCCCGAAATGCTGAAAGTTGTAGCGGCCTATGCCGGCGATCGCAGGGTTTTGAAAGACCTGATTGAATATTACAATAAGCCCGTTTCTGAAAATACCGGTCGATTATTAATCGAAGATAATGATTACGAGGTGAAGATTACAACACCCCAAATTGATGAAGAAATTGATCAGTTTAATGTTTGTAAAATTGACATCGAACAGGAAGTGGAGCTTGATGATGTAATTTTGGTTCCTATTGAAAAATCATCTGAAATACCAGTAAAACCTGACGAACCAAATTTATCTGATCCGGTTGAAGCCGAAAATTCAACGGTTCGGATTGAAGAAATTCCATTACCTGCAACCGAAGTTTCACTTCCGCGGAAATCGAAACTTGAAATAATCGATCAGTTTATCGAAAAGGCACCGAGAATTACACGATCGCGCAGCGATTTTTTTAATCCACATGATTATGCCCGCAACAGCACCATCGATAGGGAGGATATTGTAAGCGAAACGTTGGCTTCAATTTATTACAAGCAGGGAAATATCGACAAAGCGATAAAAATTTATGAGAAATTAAGTTTGAGATATCCGGATAAAAGTAGTTACTTTGCAACCCTTATTGAAAAAATTAAATCAGATAATAATTTAAATACTTGATACAATGTACGTTTTAATAGTAGTTTTAATTTTAATCGTTGCTGTTCTTACAGTTTTGGTAGTTTTAGTCCAAAATTCAAAAGGTGGTGGTCTTGCTTCAAATTTTGCCGGATCAAACCAATACATGGGTGTGCGTAAAACAGCCGATTTCCTTGAAAAAGCAACCTGGGGTTTAGCTATCACGATGTTATTATTTGTTTTAATTTCATCAATGGATTTTATGAGACCTTACCAGGCACCAGCCGAAAGTCAATCAACAGATACTGAAATCCGCAAAGCAATTCAGGATTTACCTGTTCCAACAGCACCTGTCCAAAATCAGGGTGAAAATACCGAAGATTCAGAAAAATAGTATTGCCGATTGTCATAATCTGGTTTTTATAATATTCCGATGTCAGAATGTCACAGATATTCTGACATTTTTTTTGTCCCTCCGTTAACGAAATACCGGTAATTTATCAGGCTGCGATCTGATTTGAAATGCCTGTCAAAGTTCAGGTTAGACGTCAGAAGTTATAATAGATTTTCCGGATGCATTTAACCATTCAGGATATCGTCTTTCGAAATTGACACAACCCCGAAGGTTGGTTTGTGTTCGTTTGTGGCAGCCTTATCTGGTTTTTATTATTTTGACATGACAACATTTCGGCAAAAACCTCCCGAAAGTGATAAATAACTTTGAGTTTCTGCTTTGGCATAAATTATGATTGACCGGCGAAAGTCTTTAAAAACTACTCAAACAATATTAATTCATTTATAAAAGAAAAAAAGTATGACAAAAGTAAACATCAAACCATTAGCTGACCGGGTGATCATTGAACCCGCAAAAGCTGAACAGAAAACCGCTGGTGGAATTATTATTCCGGATACCGCAAAAGAAAAACCACAAAGAGGTACCGTGGTAGCAGTTGGCCCAGGTAAAAAAGACGAACCAATGACATTAACGGAAGGTGATGTTGTTTTATACGGAAAATACGCTGGTTCCGAAATCAGTATTGAAGGCAAAGATTATTTGATCATGCGCGAATCTGACGTTGTGGCTGTTGTTTAATATTCAAATATTTAATCAAAAAAACATAAAAATTTAAGTAAAATGGCAAAAGATATAATTTTTGGTCTCGAAGCAAGAGAATCCTTGAAAAAGGGCGTTGACGCTTTGTCAAATGCAGTAAAAGTTACTTTAGGTCCAAAAGGCCGCAATGTGATTATCGACAAATCATTTGGTGCTCCTATAGTTACCAAGGACGGTGTTACCGTTGCAAAAGAAGTTGAATTGAAAAATCCTATCGAAAATATGGGTGCACAGATGGTTAAAGAGGTTGCATCAAAAACCAACGATCAGGCTGGTGATGGTACTACAACTGCCACCGTTCTTGCTCAGTCGATATTTACAACCGGAATTAAAAACGTTACAGCCGGAGCTAATCCGATGGACCTGAAACGTGGTCTTGACAAAGCAGTTGTTGCTGTTGTTGCTGACATTAAAAAACAAGCCAAAAGTATTGGCGACAGCACCGAGAAAATCGAACAGGTTGCTTCAATTTCAGCAAACAACGATTACACCATCGGTAAAATAATTGCCGAAGCCATGGGTAAAGTTAAAAAAGAAGGTGTTATCACCATCGAAGCTGCAAAAGGAACTGATACTTACGTTGACGTTGTTGAAGGTATGCAGTTCGACCGTGGTTACATCTCTCCATATTTTGTAACTGACACCGAAAAAATGGCCACAGTTTATGAAACCCCATATATTTTAATTCATGACAAAAAGATTTCGGTCATGAAAGATCTTCTTCCAATTCTTGAAAAAGTTGCCCAAAGCGGCCATCCATTGTTGATTATTGCTGAAGACGTCGAAACCGAAGCACTTGCTACACTCGTAGTAAATAAATTAAGAGGCGGACTCAAAGTTGTTGCTGTTAAAGCTCCCGGCTTTGGCGACCGTCGCAAAGAAATGCTCGAAGATATCGCCATCCTTACAGGTGGAACTGTTATTTCAGAAGAAAGAGGTTACAAACTCGAAGATGCAACTCTTGACTATTTGGGAATAGCTGAAAAAATTACCGTCGACAAAGAAAATACTACCATCGTAAGCGGTAAAGGAAATAAAGAAAATATTGATTCGCGTATTGTGCAGATTAAAAAACAGATCGAAAGCACAACTTCCGATTACGATAAAGAAAAATTGCAGGAACGCCTGGCCAAATTGGCCGGTGGTGTTGCTGTAATTTATGTTGGCGCTGCAAGTGAAGTTGAAATGAAAGAGAAGAAAGATCGTTTCGACGACGCATTAAATGCTACCCGCGCTGCCATCGAAGAAGGAATTATTCCTGGTGGTGGTGTTGCTTATCTCCGCGCTATTGTTGCAATTAAGGACTTAAGAGGCGACAACGAAGACGAAAATACTGGTATCTCGATTATGAGAAGGGCACTAGAAGAGCCACTTCGTCAGATTGTGGAGAACGCTGGTTTGGAAGGTTCGGTTGTTGTTAACAAAGTAAAAGAAGGAACTGGCGATTTTGGATTCAACGCAAGAACCGAAGTTTACGAAAACCTTTTGGACGCCGGCGTTATTGATCCTGCCAAAGTTGCACGCGTTGCACTCGAAAACGCTTCATCAATTGCCGGAATGTTACTTACCACCGAATGTGTTCTTGCCGAAAACAAGGACGAAAAAGAAGGCGGAATGCCAGGTGGAATGCCTCCAGGTGGCATGGGCGGCATGGGTGGAATGTACTAAGATTATAAAATCAAATATTAGAAAAGAAAAGGCTTCCCGGTTTCGGGGAGCTTTTTTTTTGCCCATTTAATGGCGTTGTAAAAATGATTTTCTCATTTTCCTGAAATTGCTTTTCAATTCCTAAATTTAGTTATGCTATCTTTGAAATTGCTTTAAAAATGATTTCAAATGATTGCGGTAAAAATTCTTGTCAGCATTGTTCCCGTCCTACTCTTTTTGGCATTTCTCATCATCCTTGACAGTTTTAAACTGATCCGCAAGAATGTGATTCTGGTTTGTCTGGTTTGGGGAATGATAAGCGCAATACTGGCTTATTATCTTAATACCAGTCTGATAAATGGGATAAATTTCGGGGACGATAACCTTGGATTAAAAATTTTCCCGCCTCTTGTTGAAGAATCCCTAAAAATAATCATGGTTTTGGTACTGGTAAGACTTAATAAAATCGGCTTTCTGATTGATGGCGCAATTTATGGTTTTGCCGTTGGGGCCGGCTTTTCGCTTATCGAAAACCTCTATTATCTTTATGAAATCAAAAGTGATAATATCGCCCTCTGGATCGTTCGCGGTTTTGGCACGGCCATCATGCACGGTGGAACCATCGCTGTGGCTTCGATGACGATTATGCAGGCGATAGGAAGGCAAAAAAACAGCCTGTTTTCGGTTTTTTTTGGCTGGCTGATGGCAATGACCATCCATTTTATCTTCAACAGGTTTTACTTTTCCCCGGTCATTTCCACAATTATCATCATCATTGCTTTACCAACCCTGATTGTTTATATCTTTAATTCGAACGAAAATTCTTTACGAAACTGGCTCGACATCGAATTTGATGCTGAAGTAAAAATGTTGCAGATGATCAAAAAAGGGAAGTTCGCTTCAACGCGTTCAGGCGAATATTTACTGACGATAAAAAACCGGTTTTCGCCTTTGGTGGTTTTTGATATGCTGACCTACGTTTCACTGTTTCTCGAACTTTCGATTAAAGCAAAACGGAATCTTTTGTTGAAAGAGAGCGGTTTTGAGGTGATCAAAATTCCAGCGCTGGATAACTATTTTAAAGAAATGAAATCCCTCCGGAAATCAATCGGAAAAACGGGATTAATGGCCATTCATCCCATCCTGAGGATGAGTAAAAAAGATTTGTGGAAATTGACGCTTCTCGAATAGGGGAGGGGTTTCTATGAGAAATGATTTTGCTTGCAAAATTCCGTTGCCAGACTAAACAATAACTTTCAACTTACTTTCCTGGGATAACTTAATTTTAAGATCAGCTTTTAACGAAATCAAATTGATTCCCGGAGTTTTGCCTTTTTCGAAACTACCGTATTTGTGACCCATCCCAAGAAATTCTGCGCCATTCAGCGTTCCCCATTTGAGGATTTCTTCTAACGAAATTTCAGGAAATGCACCTGTAAGTGTTTTTATTTCGTCGAGTATCGAAAGTTCATGATTTGAAGCCAGGCTGTCGGTTCCAAGGGTAATTTTCACATTTTTACGGGCAAAAAGATGCACATCAGGAAGTTTGTTTTCGATGTAAAGATTGGCGTTCGGGCAGAGGCACCATGAAATATTTTCGAAATAGCTTTGTGCAAAATCAATGTTTTCTTCCGTCGAAAATGTGTTGTGAACCAGTAAAATCGGGTTATCTGCAGGCATTAAAGCGGCAATCGATTCGAGTGGAGGTTTTCCCGTGGCTTCGAACCAGGAATAATCGATCCCAATTTTTTTCATGTTTTCGATAATCCAACCCGACTTAACTTTAAAAAACCGGTTTTCGGCCTCACTTTCCTGGTGGTGAATGCTGAGGATATTTTGGTGCTTTTCGGCGAAAGCCTTGATTTTTAAAAACAGTGGTTGTGACACAGAGTAGGTGGCGTGCGGGCTGATGGACCCTTTTATCCCGAATTTTCCGGTTAACTGCTGATGAATTCCGAGGGCTTTTTCAAACTTTTCATCCGCCAGCCAGGGCATCGAACCATAAACTTCGATAAAAGTATAATACTCAATCGGGCTGCCGGCTTTGGCCGCAAAGCTGTAATCAGTATTCGAAATATCCCCGACAGCTACAATGCCATTTTTACGCATTTGGAGGTCAGCATTGAAGATAGCTTCATAAACTTCATCCTCATTACGAAGTTTTTTTTGTTTTTCGATGTGAACCACAAAATCGGCCAGACCCGTCTTTTCAGGAATTCTATCTTTCATCCAGGATAATTCCAGGTGGCAATGTGTGTTTATAAATCCGGGGCAAAGCAACCCACTTACGAGCTGGACATCTTCAACATTCAGATCTGTTTTTTCGGGATCGATCAGATCAGCGATTTTTCCTTTCTCATCAAAAATAAGAACACCATTTTTAATTGGAGGCGAAGAAATGGGGAAAATATAGTCGGCAGAAATTTTTCGTAAACTCATTTTTAATGCTGGTTTCAATGGTGTTTGATAATCTGAACAGCCAGAAGCCCCACAAAAATTGCAACAATAAAGCTAACCATGGTGCCAAGAAGAATGTATTCAGCTTCTTTACGGTCTTCGGCGTTCTTGATGTCGCTAAACCGAAGGATGGATTTTGCGGCTATCAAAAACCCAATTCCGGTAAATTGGTTTATCAAAACAAAAGTGAGGATAAGAATACGTTCGATCATTCCAATCCAGCGACCGGCATCTTGAAGCCCTTTTATGCTGTCGAACTGTTCCTGCCAGGGTTTGGTAATTTTGGCAATCAGATAGCCTGCCGGCCAGATCACGAAAAGATAAGCAAGGATGATAGTCAGAATTACAGGGTTGTTTAAAATGGCTGTAATCGCGGAAATCAGATCGATGTCGGGCATGATGTAAAAGTACCAGGCCAGAAAAATGATGAAGATATGAATGATCTGGTCCAGGAGGAAAAATCTGAGCACGTCGCCTTTAAATGATTTCCAGACATCCGTAAAATAGTGAGTTATCATTACAATCGCAGGAATCCATAGGTTGGTAAAACGGCCTGAAAACAGGTAGGTGAGAGCCCCGATGATGAAAACATGAAGGTAGAGCGAGCCTGAAAACCACTTTTTTGTTAATTTATCGTTGATCCAGCTACGTTTTTGTAATATAAAATCACCCACAAAATGGGCTATCAGCAGCCTGAAAAGCAGTGCCAGATCAAAATCATTCAGGTGGGGCAACATAAATTAAAGTTTTGATTTCGAATTTAAAATTCACTGTTTATTCTAAATAAAACCCTGTAGAGTTATAATGATCAAATATAGCCCTACAGGGCTATAAAAATCAAATATAGCTCTACAGGGCTATAAATTCTTCTTCTTTTTCATATTTTGCCAAAAGAGAGCCAAAACGATTTTCGAGTAGTGTAATTTGTTCAAGGTTGGCATTGTAAAGTCTTTTACGAATTGAGGATTGAGCTATCTGGAAATATTCGGCCATTTGTTCCTGCGTTTTTCCTTTGAAATATTCCAGGGCAACCTCAGCCTGTTCTACGCTCCATTTCATGATTATCGTATCCAGCAATGCAAGTTCCACGTTGAGTTCGTTGTTCACTTCGGCCCAGGGAGTGCGAACAAGTAAAAACCGGGGTGGTTTTGTCATTTCATCCAAAACCGGGCCTGAGTGGCGGTAGGCAGGGCCATCTCCCTCGCCGCCACGCTGATCAGGCAACAGTGAAATTGTGCCAACGCCAACGGCAATCCGTGCATCAAATGCGTTTTTTAAAGTGGTATCAAAACTCCGGCGGATATTTGCCCTGATAATGATGGCTGCCCTGAGTGCCCTGGAAGTTTCATTTAAAACGCCCTGGAAACTGTCACCACGGAAAATCTCGAAAGGAAAAGCCACTTTTTCTTTCCCGATAATTTCATCGATGAGCGAAAAGGAGTCCTTGAGAACGGTGAGCAGTTTTTGCCGCTGCTCACCTTCAAGTCGTGAAGAGCCTGCTACATCTCCGGTAAGGACGGCATAAATCTTCATTTTATCCATAAAAATCAGTTTTGATCAGGCGATGAAATCCGGCACTAAATCGTTTTCAGTTTTTTAAATTTGATTCTTTTAGGGCCTTCATCGCCAAGGCGTTTGTGTTTGTTTTCTTCATATTCGGAATAGCTGCCTTCGAAAAAGTAAACCGATGAGTTGCCTTCAAAAGCGAGGATGTGTGTTGCGATGCGGTCGAGGAACCAGCGGTCGTGCGAAATAACTACAGCGCAACCGGCGAAGTTTTCCAGACCTTCTTCCAAAGCCCGCAAGGTGTTAATGTCGATATCGTTGGTTGGCTCATCCAAAAGCAAAACATTGGCTTCCTGACGGAGTGTAAGGGAGAGATGCAGCCTGTTACGCTCTCCGCCTGACAGAACCCCGGTTTTCTTTTCCTGGTCGGCACCGCTGAAGTTGAATCGCGAAACGTACGCCCGCGAATTCATCGTCCGGTTGCCCAACTGAACAATTTCGTTTCCACCTGAGATCACCTGCCATACCGATTTTTCGGGATCGATGTCGGCATGAGCCTGGTCAACGTAACCGATTTTTACTGTTTCACCAACTTTAAACTCGCCCTGATCCGGAATTTCCTGCCCCATAATCATCCTGAAAAGTGTGGTTTTTCCGGCGCCGTTTGGCCCGATTATCCCAACAATTCCGGCTGGTGGAAGTAAAAAGTTGAGGTTTTCGAACAGAATTTTGTCTCCAAAAGCCTTACTCACATTCACGGCTTCGATAACGTTATTTCCCAGACGAGGCCCATTGGGGATGAAGATTTCGAGACGGTCTTCTTTTTGTTTTACGTCTTGGCTGAGCAGATTTTCATAAGCGCTCAACCTTGCCTTCGACTTGGCGTGACGGGCTTTTGGTGCCATGCGCACCCATTCAAGTTCGCGTTCGAGGGTCTTGCGGCGCTTGCTCTCGGTTTTTTCTTCCATGGCAAGCCGTTGCGATTTCTGGTCAAGCCAGGACGAATAGTTTCCTTTCCAGGGAATACCTTCACCGCGGTCGAGTTCGAGAATCCAGCCGGCAACATTGTCGAGGAAATATCGGTCGTGGGTTACGGCGATAACGGTTCCTTTGTATTGTTTCAGATATAGTTCGAGCCATTCCACCGATTCGGCGTCCAGGTGGTTGGTTGGCTCATCCAGGAGTAAAATGTCGGGTTCTTTGAGCAACAGACGGCATAAGGCTACACGACGGCGCTCGCCTCCTGAAAGAAATTTTACAGGGGTGTCACCTTCGGGGCAACGCAAGGCGTCCATAGCCCGTTCGAGTTTCGAATCCAGCTCCCAGGCGTCTTTGTGGTCGATCATTTCGGTGAGTTTTCCCTGCCGTTCGATGAGTGCGTTCATTTCATCGTCGGTCATCGGCTCCGAGAATTTGTTGTTACATTCTTCGTATTCCTTTAAAATGTCAACAACTTCCTGAACGCCTTCTTCGACAACCTGGCGCACGGTTTTGGAGTCGTCGAGGTGCGGCTCCTGCTCCAGCATACCAACTTCGTAACCCGGCGAAAATGTGACTTCACCCTGAAAAGAAGGGTCGGTACCAGCAATAATTTTTAATAAACTCGATTTTCCGGAGCCGTTAAGACCGATGATGCCGATTTTTGCACCATAATAAAATGAAAGATAAATATCTTTAAGTACCTGTTTTGCGGGTGGGAAAAGCTTCCCGACACCCATCATCGAAAAAATAATTTTTTT
>CAYOWJ010000005.1:15698-38574 GCA_964407625.1 uncultured Lentimicrobiaceae bacterium | reverse complement strand
GAAGAAATCAAACTCAGAAAATAAGTCCCGGGACTAAGCCGGCTAACTTCAATTGCGGCCTGGTTTCCTAAAATATTGCCACCAGCTACAATCCTGCCTGTTAAATCGGTCAAGCTGATTTCCATATCTTTTTCGGGCTGTCGCAAAAATGCAATATTTATAGTCGAAGATGCCGGATTTGGGTAAACAAGTATGTTTTCGCTGATAAGCGGGTTTTCAATACCCAAACTACTGCACATCACCGGGAAAATGGTATGATCAATGTCGAGCGCCCAACTGTTTTGTTCGTCAGAATAAGGGAACCAATCACCGTTAAATTGCTGCTCCCAACCGTTACCCACCGGAACTACACCATTTTCGTTGGTAAACAAAGCCAGGGTGTCGCCAACAATCTGAGGAAGTTCTACCCCAAGGAAAAAAGGTCCATTCACAATTACAGGCGGATCAAAAACAATAACTGTTGATTGTGAAAAATCAACATGCTCAACGATCTCCGAAATATTTACCTCAACACTATCCAAAACTGTTCCCGGAGCATTAAATGAACCATCATTATCCCAAACTTTAAATTTAATTCCAGGATCATTTGTAGTCAGTCGCTTTGCAATGGCAAAATCAAAAATGCCGGCCACAAGCTGGCTTCCTGCTTCGTAATCATAATAGTAACTTGCTTTCGCAAGATCTCCATAGCTGTTATTCCCGGAAACATAGCCCGAGTTTTGACCAATAATTGTGTAAAATGTGTAATCGCCTGTAAAAGGATAACTAATCGTATCACAGTTTCCTGCGGGTAGCACCGTGATGTAGTCAGTCCTGGTTTTAAGGCTGGTTCCGGAGCCATCCGAAATCGTCAGCTTAACGGTGTAAATTCCTGGTTGTTCGTAAATATGAAGCGGATGCTGCTGGGCACCTGTGCCACCATCTCCAAAATTCCAGTTCCATAAATTTGGCGCACCTGTCGAAATATCTTTAAACTGAACCTTCAGGGGGGCCTGGCCAAATACAGTAAAGGCAATAAAACCAGCATTTGGGGTCAGCAATTCGTTGCTATTCCCGGTGGCATTCGTTTTTACGCTGGTATTATTTGTCATTAAAAGGTCGCCTGATCGTTGCGCTTGCGCGGAAATCAACAAAAAACTTAAGAAAACAAGAAGCAAATGTTTCAATTTCATGTTACCGGATTTTAGGCCTCAAAATTAAAACTTATTCATGACCAGCCGGGCCATTATTCAAATTTATTAAAAATAAGAGTAGGAATTTTTTATTATCAACCGGTTAACTATTTTTGACGTTTACAAATTTGTTTGAATCTTAACATTCATAATCTTATTAATCATGGAGGAAAAAACTTCAAAATGCATGACAAGCAAAACTAAAGGAATCAGAAATCTGGGTTTGTTGATGATTTCGGTACTGATGATAATTTCATCTGTACATGCCGAAGGGAAAAAAGAAAAGAGTGACAAGGCTAAATCCGATACGCTGAAGTCATCCGCTTTTTCAGGTTTAAAATGGCGCAGCATCGGGCCGGCGTTTACTTCAGGGCGCATTGCCGATTTCGCCGTTAACCCTGCAAACCACAGCGAATATTACGTAGCTGTGGCTTCAGGGCATGTTTGGAAAACCACAAACAACGGCACCACTTTCAAACCTGTATTCGATAATTATGGGGCTTACGCGATGGGTGTAATCGTCATCGATCCTTCAAATCCAAATGTGGTTTGGCTGGGCACCGGCGAAAATAACCATCAGCGGGCCTTGGGTTACGGAAATGGCGTTTACAAATCAGAAGACGGTGGAAATTCCTGGACAAACATGGGATTAAAGGAATCGCGCCAGATCGGCAAAATTCTGATCCATCCAACAAATTCAAATATTGTTTATGTTGCTGCCGAAGGCTCAGTCTGGGGTCCCGGTGGCGATCGCGGACTTTACAAAACCACTGATGGTGGCAAAAACTGGAAAAAAGTTCTCGAAATCAGCGTAAATACCGGAGTAAATGACATGGTGATGGATCCCCGCGACCCAAACACAATTTATGCAACATCCGAACAAAGGCGGCGCAGGATTTTTACCAAAATCGGCGGAGGGCCCGAATCGGCAGTTTACAAAACCACCGATGGCGGCGAAACCTGGAATAAAATAATGAAAGGCTTGCCAGGTGTTGATATTGGTGGCATGGGACTCGCTATTTCACCGGCCGATCCCGAAAAACTTTACCTGATCATGGAAGCAGCCGATGATAAAAGCGGCTTTTTCAGATCGACCAACCGTGGCGCTTCCTGGGAAAAAATGAGCGATTACTCCGCTTATGGTCAGTATTACAACGAAATTTACTGTGACCCTAAAAATCCTGACAAAATTTATTCGATGGAAACGGTTTCACAGGTTTCGGCTGATGGCGGGAAAACATGGAAATCCATCGGCAATAATGCCCGCCACGTGGATGACCACGCCTTCTGGATTGACCCGGAAGACACAAATCACTTCATGATTGGTGGCGACGGTGGTGTTTACGAAACCTTTGACGCCGGGCAATCCTATATTTTTAAAAGTAATTTGCCGGTTACCCAGTTCTATCGCGTCAATGTTGATGATACGTATCCTTTTTACTGGGTTTATGGTGGTACCCAGGATAACAACAGTTTTGGCGGACCATCCCAAAATATTAAATCCAGCGGTGTTACCAGCGACGAATGGGTTGTCACCCTTGGCGGTGATGGTTTCTGGCAGGCCATCGAACCCGGAAATCCAAACATAGCTTACTCGGCGTATCAATATGGAAATATTTACCGCTTCGATAAAAAATCAGGCGAAAGCATCGAAATCAAACCTCAGCCACGAAAAGGAGAACTTACTTATCGCTGGAACTGGGATGCACCATTTATTTTAAGCCCGCATTCAAAAACCCGCCTTTACCTTGCTGCAAACAAGCTTTTCAGAAGTGATGACCGTGGTAATAGCTGGGAAGTTATCAGCGAAGACCTTACCAGGAATGAAGACCGCAACCAGTTTAAAGTTATGGATAAATACTGGCCATCCGACGCTGTTGCAAAGGATGTTTCAACTTCACAATGGGGTACCATTGTTTCGCTTGCTGAATCTCCGGTAAAAGAGGGGTTAATTTATGTTGGCACAGATGACGGATTAATTCAGATGAGCGGGGATGATGGCAAAAACTGGCAGAAAAACGCAATCTTCCCGGGTGTTCCTGAATTTACCTATGTCAGCGACATTTGCCCTTCAAGGTTTGATGAAAACGTGGTCTTTGCATCTTTTGATAACATCCAGAGCGACGATTTCAAACCCTATCTCCTAAAAAGTTCTGACAAAGGAAATTCCTGGACGTCGATAGTCGGAAATCTTCCTGACAAGGAAACAATTCATACTATAATTCAGGATCCGGTAAATGCTGATCTGCTTTTTGTCGGCACGGAATTCAGTGTTTTCTTCACCGTCGATGGTGGTAAAATCTGGACTAAGCTAAGCTCAGGAATACCGGATATTTCGGTAAGAGACCTCGTCATTCAGGAACGCGAAAACGACCTGGTGGCTGCAACTTTTGGCCGTGGTTTTTATATTATCGACGACTACTCGGCACTTCGGGCAATCAATGCTTCGACACTTGACACCTCAAAAGCCATCATTTTTCCAATTCAGGACGCTTTAATGTATGTCCAGGATGGTGGGCGATACGGACAGGGCTCAACAGTTTTTGCTGCACCAAACCCTGAATTTGGTGCTGTCTTCACTTACTATTTAAAGGAAGTCCCTCAAACAAAAAAACAGGAACGGCTGAAAAAGGAAAAAGAACTATTCAAAAATGGTGATCCCATTCCGCAACCCACCCGTGAACAACTTCTTGCCGAGGAAAATGAAATGGATCCGATATTAATCTTTACTATAAGCGATCAAAATGGCGGCATTGTTAGGAAACTTTATGAAAAACCGTCTGAAGGCATCTGCCGGACAACCTGGAATTTAAGATATCAGAGCAAAAATCCGGTGCGGCTGCAGAAAGACGAATTTGATCCCGGAAATTCAGGTAACGATGGAATGTATGCCTTGCCAGGAATTTACAGTTTAGCGATGGAACTTGACCACAATGGTTCGATCACTCCATTATCCGGGCCAGTATCGTTTGTTGCAAAACCTCTCGAAAACTCAACTCTTCCGGCAACAGATCGACAGGAACTTGTCAACTATCAGAATAAAGTCGCCGAATTAGCCAGAACAATGCAGGGCACCGGGAATTTCATTGAAGAATTGATGAAAACCACCGAACATATCAGGCAGGCTTTGCACAACACCCCAGGTGCACCCCTGGATTTGTCGCAAAAAGCACGAAAAATCAGTGAAGATCTTAAAGAAATCGAATTCATTTTTAATGGGACTCCTGCAAAAGCAAGTTCCGAAGAAGTACCACCAGAACAAGTTCCTTTAAATCAACGCATGAATTCAATTGCTTACTCGCACTGGGGTTCAACTTCAGCACCAACACAAACCCAATTGAAGGATTACGATATTCTTATGCAAGAATTCCCGCCCGTCCTCGAAAAAATTAAGCTGATCAACACACAGATTAAGGAAATCGAAGCTAAAATGGAGAATTATGATGCACCGTGGACACCCGGAAGAATACCTGAACTGAAGAAAAATTAAGATATCTTTTTTTACATGCGATCATAAAGGGCTTTTTCGGCTTGAAAAAGCCCTTTATGATTAACCTTCCGGCACAATAAACATATTTAAATAAAAGAAACTCATTAAATGATTTGGCGAACAAAAAGATTATTCTACCTTTGCAGCCCAAAATTGAATTAAAATTATTTATCAATAGTAAAAGATTTAAAATAAGGAGTTAACCAATGATCATTGTTCCCGTAAAAGAAGGCGAAAGCATCGACAGAGCATTAAAAAAATACAAAAGAAAATTCGAAAAAACCGGTGTTGTAAAAGAACTAAGGGAAAGACAAAAATACACCAAGCCATCAGTTACAAAGCGTGAAGCCAGACTGAAGGCGATCTATATTCAACAATTAAGAGACGAAGAAGAGATCTGATATTCAATTTCTTACTAATTTTCTCTAATTTAAATAGGTGATTTGTTGTTTCGTGATAAAATTAGTTTTATCTTTGAAACATTAGATCACTTATTTTTTTTATTGTGACGGATCGTTTCATCAACCACATCAAATACGCACGAAGGCTATCAGCCAACACACTTAAGGCCTATCAAAACGACTTATCTCAGTTTTGTAGCTACCTGATCATTAATTATGATATTCAGGATGTTGCACAGGCAAATCATCAGAATATCAGATCGTGGCTGGTTTATCTTATCGATAATTCGATTTCACCAAAAAGCATTAACAGGAAAATTACGACGCTGAAATCGTTTTACAAATACCTGCTCAGAGAAAACGTTATTCAGGAGAATCCAATGTTAAAAGTGATTTCGCCAAAATCACCAAAGTTGTTACCTTCGTTTATCAAAGAAACCGACATGGATCAACTAAACTCAGGCGTTGACTTTGGAACAGATTTTACAGGAATCAGGGATAAACTCATTCTCGAAACTTTTTATTCGACGGGGATCAGGCTATCGGAACTGATCAATTTAAAAATCCCGGATGTTGATTTATCCAGCAGAACCATTAAAGTACTTGGCAAACGATCAAAAGAAAGGATTGTGCCAATTACTCCCTCACTATCATTGTTGATTAATCAATATCTCAAAATGCGCTGGTTAGTCATTACTGAAAATGAGCTGGAGGATAATCCAAACCTCTTTATTACCAAAACCGGAAAACAAACATACCCGAAACTTGTTTATCGAATTGTTACTAAATATTTAGCCTATGTATCAAAAAACCCAAAGAAAAATCCCCATACGTTGAGGCATAGTTTTGCCACCAGTATGCTAAATCATGGTGCCGACCTCAACGCTGTTAAAGAAATTTTAGGGCACTCAAGTTTAGCAGCAACACAAATTTACACTCACAACACAATCGAAAAGTTAAAAAAAATCTACAAACAAGCTCATCCAAGAGCCTAAAATCAGGAGGACACATTATGCAAATCGAGATTCGTTCAATTCATTTTAAAGCAGACAAGAAATTAGAAGACTTTATTAAGGAAAAACTTGAGAAACTTACACAGTTCTACGATGGAGTAATAGGCACTGAAGTTTCACTCAAACTATCCAATACCGAGACTTCTGATAACAAAATCACCGAAATCCGAATGAATGTAAGAGGAAACGACCTCTATGCCAAGAAACAAAGTAAAACGTTTGAAGAATCTACAGATGAAGCTGTTGAAGCACTCCGGCGTCAACTTATCAAGTACAAGGAAAAAGTACGAAAAATCTAATTTTACTTAATTTTTAAAAAAAGTTTTGGTATTTAAAATAACTATTCTACTTTTGCAGTCCTTTTCGAAAAAAAAAGGACTGTTTTTTTTGGATCACCAAAACAAGTTCATTAATTTATTGATTTCAGGCCGATGTAGCTCAGTTGGTAGAGCAGCTGATTTGTAATCAGCCGGTCGGCGGTTCGAGTCCGTCCATCGGCTCTTAACGTTAAAAAAAATTCATTTATTCTGGGGGGATACCAGAGCGGTCAAATGGGGCAGACTGTAAATCTGTTGGCGCAGCCTTCGGAGGTTCGAATCCTCCTCCCCCCACAAGTTCATTTTTTTTAGAACGTTTGTGAGCAGGATTTTTGTTAAAAAAATCTATTGTGTGATTTTACAAAAAGCGGAAGTAGCTCATTTGGTAGAGCGATAGCCTTCCAAGCTATAGGTGGCGGGTTCGAGCCCCGTCTTCCGCTCCAACTAAGATGCCAATGTAGCTCAGGGGTAGAGCACTTCCTTGGTAAGGAAGGGGTCAAGAGTTCAATTCTCTTCATTGGCTCAAAAAAATAAACAATAACCTTTATCGTAAACACCTATTCAAATAAAAATTAACAATGGCAAAAGAAAAATTTAATCGTTCCAAACCACACGTAAACATTGGAACAATTGGACACGTTGATCACGGTAAAACAACTTTAACCGCTGCTATCACACTTAATTTGCAGGACAAAGGTCTTGCAGTATTCAAATCATTCGACTCAATCGATAATGCTCCTGAAGAAAAAGAAAGAGGTATTACGATTAACACAGCACATATCGAATATTCAACTGAAAACCGACATTATGCTCACGTTGACTGTCCTGGTCACGCCGACTATGTTAAAAACATGGTAACTGGTGCAGCCCAGATGGACGGAGCTATAATCGTTGTTGCAGCAACTGACGGACCAATGCCTCAGACCCGCGAGCACATCCTGCTTGCACGTCAGGTTGGTGTTCCTAAACTTGTAGTTTTCATGAACAAGGTTGACCTTGTTGATGATGAAGAATTACTTGAACTGGTTGAAATGGAAATCCGTGACCTTCTGACTTTCTATAAGTTTGATGGTGAAAATACTCCGGTAATCCAGGGTTCAGCACTTGGTGCTTTAAATAAAGAACCAAAATGGGTTGAAAAAGTTATGGATCTTATGGAGGCATGCGATACATGGATTCCATTACCTGAACGCGATGAAGAAAAACCATTCCTGATGCCTGTTGAAGATGTTTTCTCAATCACAGGACGTGGAACCGTTGCTACCGGTAGAATTGAAACCGGTATTATTCACACAGGCGACGCAGTTGACATCATTGGTATGGGTGCAGAAAAACTGAAATCAGTTGTAACTGGTGTTGAAATGTTCCGCAAAATACTTGATGAAGGCCGTGCCGGTGATAATGCTGGTTTACTTCTCAGGGGTGTTGATAAAGAAGCTATCAGCAGAGGTATGGTAATTGCAAAACCAGGATCTGTAACACCTCATAAAAACTTCAAAGCTGAAGTTTATATTCTGAAAAAAGAAGAAGGTGGACGTCACACTCCATTCCACAACAAATATCGTCCACAATTTTACTTCAGAACAACTGACGTAACTGGTGAGATTTTCCTTCCCGAAGGAATTGAAATGGTAATGCCAGGCGATAACTTAACAATCGAAGTACATTTGCTTGCAGCAATTGCAATGAACAAGAACCTGCGTTTTGCTATCCGCGAAGGTGGACGTACAGTAGGCGCTGGTCAGGTAACTGAAATTCTTGACTAAATTTAATAGGTGTTTGGTTATAGATATGAAGGCGTCCCGGAGTTTGATACTTCGGGACTCCTTTATTCTTAATACATAAAAAATACGGGTGTAGCTCAACTGGTAGAGTAGCGGTCTCCAAAACCGTTGGTTGTGGGTTCGATTCCTACCACCCGTGCAAAATATTAGACAATTACCAATGGCAAAATTTAAAATAATCGAGTACGCCAAGGAAAGTTATGACGAGCTGTTACATAAAGTTTCCTGGCCATCATGGACAGATTTGCAGAGTAGTGCAATCGTGGTATCCATTGCTTCCCTGATAATCGCTTTAGTGGTTTATCTGATGGATATTTCGTTTAGTAGCCTTCTCAAAGGATTTTACTCTTGGTTCTAAATCATGTCTGATATTTGATTTGGATCATAACAATTCAACCAATTAAGGAACCAAAGCGGTATGAGCGAACAGGTAAAGAAATGGTATGTAGTTAGGGCGATCTCCGGCAAGGAAAAGAAGGTAAAGGAATACATCGAAAGCGAGATTAAACGTCTTAACTTACAAGATTACATTTCACAGGTTCTGATTCCGACGGAGAAAGTTTATCAGGTAAGGAAAGGCAAAAAAATCAGCAAGGAAAGAAATTATTTTCCTGGCTATGTCCTTATCGAAGCTACTCTGGTGGGAGAAATACCTCATATTGTGAAAAATGTTCCCGATGTGCTCGGCTTCCTGGGCACTAAAGGCGAGCCCGATCCTTTGCGGCAATCAGAAGTGAAGCGGATTTTAGGAAAAGTTGACGAACTGGCTGAGCAAGGTGAAGAGGTTAATGTTCCATTTATAGTAGGAGAAACCGTTACGGTTACTGATGGTCCTTTTAACAGTTTTAGCGGAGTAATCGAAGAGATTAACGAAGAGAAGAAAAAACTGAAGGTCATGGTAAAGATTTTTGGACGGAAGACCCCGCTGGAATTGGGATTTATGCAGGTTGAAAAGGAGTGATCAATTATTACAGTTCTGGATTGTTTTCCAGAATTAAATCTTAAGTAAAACTTAAAATGGCAAAAGAAGTTAGCGGATTAATCAAACTGCAAATTAAAGGAGGAGCTGCAAATCCATCTCCACCAGTAGGGCCTGCATTAGGCTCGAAAGGTGTGAATATCATGGAGTTTTGCAAGCAGTTTAATGGTCGTACACAGGAATTGGCTGGAAAAATCCTACCTGTGATCATTACTGTTTACAAAGACAAATCCTTTGATTTCATTATAAAAGCACCGCCAGTTGCTATTCAGCTGTTAGAGGCAACCAAGCAAAAAAAAGGGTCTGCCGAGCCAAACCGTAAAAAAATAGCTGTCGTTACCGAAGAACAGGTAAAGGAAATTGCTGAAAACAAGATGAAAGACTTGAATTGCTTTACCATCGAAAGTGCGATGAGCATGGTTGCTGGTACTGCAAGAAGCATGGGGATTACGGTTAAGGGAGACACTAAAATTGCTATTAATTAACAGCAGTTCGATTAGCATTTAATAATCTAAAAACAGGATTCGCAAAATGGGAACACTGACTAGAAAACGAAAAGAAGCTTTAGCTAAATTCGATAAAAATGCTACCTATGCTCTGGCGGATGCGATACAAGTTGTAAAAAACATAACGCATACAAAATTTGATGCTTCTGTTGATCTGGATGTTCGCCTTGGGGTTGACCCAAGAAAAGCTAACCAGATGGTGAGGGGTTCAGTAACCCTTCCGCACGGAAGTGGAAAAACAGTAAGAGTATTGGTGCTTTGTACACCTGACAAGGAGGAAGAAGCAAAAGCTGCAGGAGCCGACTTCGTTGGCCTGGATGATTATATCACCCAGATCAAAGGAGGTTGGACAGATTTCGATGTTGTAATTACAACCCCAAGCGTTATGCCCAAAGTTGGTCCACTTGGTAGAATTTTAGGCCCCAGAGGCCTGATGCCAAACCCAAAAACAGGCACCGTAACCATGGAAGTCGAAAAAGCCGTAAAAGAGGTAAAAGCTGGTAAAATCGACTTCAAAGTTGATAAAACAGGTATTATCCATGCATCAGTTGCTAAAGTTTCGTTTGATAACCGAATGGTCCTTGACAATGCCAAGGAATTAATCCAAACCATTATCAAACTGAAACCATCATCAGCAAAGGGTACCTATGTAAAAAGCATCTTTATGTCGAGCACAATGAGTTTCGGCGTTCAGATCGATCCAAAATCAGTAAGTTTATAATATCAGGTTAAAAGGAGAGCACACAATGACCAGAGCAGAAAAGACTAAAATTATCGAGTCACTTTCGCAGCAACTCAACGCGGCTTCTAATTTCTACCTGACAGACATTGCTGATCTTACGGTAGAGAGAACAAGCGAGTTGCGCAGACTTTGCTTCAGAAAAGAAGTACAACTTAAAGTTGTTAAGAACACATTGCTTCACAAAGCAATGGAAAGATCAAATAAGGACCTCAAAGGGCTTTACGAAACCCTCAATGGTTCAACTTCAATAATGTTTACCGAAACCGGAAACGTTCCTGCAAAATTAATTCAGGAATACAGGAAAAAATTCAAGAGTGAAAAACCGATCCTTAAAGGAGCTTATGTAGCAGAATCTACATACGTTGGCGAAGATCAACTTGAAGTTTTGGCAACCATTAAAACAAAGAACGAAGTTATTGGCGAAATCATCGGCATCCTTCAATCACCAGCAAAAAATGTTATTGGTGCATTGCAATCCGGCGGTCAGAAACTTTCTGGTATTCTCAAAACATTATCAGAAAAAGAAGCCTAAACTTCACAACAAATCAAACAAATTAATTTTTTCTATTTTAGAATTTTAACTTTATAAAACATATCATAAGATGGCAGATTTAAAAGCTTTTGCAGAACAGTTAGTTAGTCTGACAGTAAAAGAAGTTAACGAACTTGCTAAGATTTTGAAAGACGATTACGGTATCGAACCAGCAGCAGCAGCAGCAGTAGTTGCAGGCCCTGCAGTAGCAGCCGAAGTTGTCGAGGAAGAACAGACAGCATTTGACGTTATCATTAAAGCAGCAGGCCAGTCAAAATTGGCAGTTGTAAAACTCGTTAAAGAATTAACCAGCCTTGGCCTCAAAGAAGCTAAAGAATTAGTTGATTCCGCACCTAAAGCTATTAAAGAAGGTGTATCAAGAGACGAAGCTGAAGCACTGAAAAAACAACTCGAAGAAGTCGGTGCAGAGGTTGAGGTGAAATAGCTATCACAGGCTCTAATCTTAAGAAATATAGACTGCTATCGGCCATGCCGGATAGAGTCTATATTTCTTGTATTATAGACTTTTGTATTCTTGATTTCATAATTATTTCACAATCAAAATCATACAACATTGGCCAAGGAAATAAATGAAAGAATAAGTTTTTCGAAAACGAAAATTAAATCAACTTATCCTGACTTTCTAGACATTCAGATTAAATCGTTTCAGGATTTTTTCCAATTGGAAACTAACCCCGAAAATCGCCAAAACGAAGGACTTTACAAAGTTTTTAGCGAGAATTTTCCAATTACTGATGCACGAAATAATTTCGTTCTCGAATTTTTGGATTATTTTATCGACCCTCCCAGATACTCCATCGAAGAGTGCATCGAGCGAGGGCTTTCTTACAGTGTTCCACTTAAAGCTAAACTAAAGCTTTATTGTACCGACCCGGAACACGAAGACTTCGAAACCATCATTCAAGACGTGTACCTTGGCCAGATTCCTTACATGACGCCGAAAGGAACATTCGTCATTAACGGTGCCGAGCGCGTAGTGGTTTCCCAACTCCACCGTTCACCCGGTGTTTTTTTCGGGACAAGTTTTCATGCCAACGGACAGCAATTGTTCTCGGCACGAATAATCCCGTTTAAAGGATCATGGATGGAGTTTACCACCGATATTAATAGTGTGATGTATGCTTACATCGACCGGAAAAAGAAATTACCGGTAACCACGCTGCTTCGTGCTATTGGTTTTGAAAGTGATAAAGATATTCTTGAGATATTCAATTTAGCTCAGGAAATTAAGGCTACTAAAGCCAATCTTAAAAAACTTTTGGGCAGAAGGCTTGCTGCACGTGTTGTTCGCTCATGGATAGAGGATTTTGTTGATGAAGATACAGGTGAAGTCGTTTCAATCGAACGTACCGAAGTAATCATCGATCGCGAAACAATCCTCGAAGCCGACCATATTGAGCAGATTTCCGATTCAGGCGTGGATACCATTCTGGTTCACAAAGATGAAACCGATGGAATTGATTATTCTATAATTTTCAACACGCTTCAAAAAGATACGACCAACACCGAAAAAGAAGCCGTCGAATTTATTTACCGCCAGTTAAGAAATGCCGAACCTCCTGATGAAGAAACAGCAAGAGGCATTATCGAAAAGCTTTTCTTTTCTGACAAACGTTACGACCTTGGCGATGTAGGCCGTTACCGGATCAATAAAAAACTTGATCTGAATGTGCCGATGGAAACCAAGGTTCTCACCAAAGAAGATATTATTTCGATTATCAAATACCTGATCGAAATGGTAAATTCGAAACGTGAAATCGATGATATTGACCACTTGAGTAATCGCCGCGTACGTACAGTCGGCGAACAATTATATGCTCAGTTTGGGGTTGGTCTTGCCCGTATGTCGCGCACCATCCGCGAAAGGATGAATGTACGCGATAACGAGGTTTTCACACCAACCGATCTGATTAATGCAAAAACATTATCCTCGGTAATTAATTCCTTCTTTGGAACAAACCAATTGTCCCAGTTTATGGATCAAACCAACCCCCTTTCGGAACTTACCCACAAACGCAGGGTATCCGCATTGGGACCAGGAGGTTTATCCCGTGAACGTGCCGGCTTTGAGGTTCGCGACGTGCATTACACCCACTACGGCAGGTTATGTACCATCGAAACTCCTGAAGGACCAAATATCGGTTTGATTTCGTCGCTTTGTGTTTTTGCTACCATTAATAAACTCGGATTTATCGAAACTCCCTACAAACGCGTAGTCGAAGGAAGAGTTATGCTCGATGAAAATCCGATTTACCTGAGTGCCGAAGAAGAAGAAAATAAAATCATTGCACAGGCAAATTCGTTACTCAATGCCGATGGTACTTTTACCAATGATAAAGTAAAGGTAAGGTTTCAGGCAGATTATCCCATTGAAGAAAAAACAAGAGTTGACTTCATTGATATGGCGCCTAACCAGATTGCTTCCATTGCTGCATCATTAATCCCGTTTCTCGAGCATGATGATGCAAACCGTGCTTTGATGGGATCGAACATGATGCGTCAGGCTGTGCCGCTCCTTAACCCGGAAGCGCCGATTGTTGGAACTGGTATTGAAGGTCCGGTTGCAAAAGATTCGCGTGTTTTACTCGAATCAGAAGGCGACGGTATTGTTGAATACGTTGATGCTAACGAAATTATCATCCGCTACACACGGATGGAGGAAGAAAAACTTGTCAGTTTTGATGAGGACGTAAAAAGCTATTATCTTACAAAATTTGCCCGGACCAACCAAAATACTTCGGTAAATCTTCGGCCTATTGTTAAAAAAGGCCAAAAGGTTAAAAAAGGCCAGGTACTTTGCGAAGGATACGGTACACAAGGCGGTGAACTGGCTTTGGGTCGTAACCTGATGGTTGCTTTCATGCCGTGGAAGGGTTATAACTTTGAAGATGCTATTGTAATTTCTGAAAGAGTTGTTAAAGAGGATGTGTTTACCTCGGTACACATCGAAGAATTTGCGCTCGAAGTGCGCGACACCAAACGCGGAGTTGAAGAGCTTACCAACGATATTCCAAATGTTTCAGCCGAAGCAACCAAGGATCTCGATGAAAATGGCTTGATCAGAATTGGTGCTGAAGTTAGTGAAGGCGATATCTTGATTGGAAAAATTACTCCAAAAGGAGAATCTGATCCAACACCTGAAGAAAAACTTCTGAGAGCAATTTTTGGCGACAAAGCCGGTGATGTTAAAGACGCATCGCTTAAAGCACCTCCTTCGATGCGTGGCGTAGTAATCGATAAAAAACTTTTCTCACGCGTAATTAAAGACAAAAAGGCCAAGGTTAAAGAAAAAGATTTAATTACCGATCTGGAGAAAGATTATCATAAAGAAATAAATGTTCTTAAAAACAAATTGGTTGATAAGCTGATGATTTTGGTCAGCGGCAAAGTATCACAAGGCGTTTATAATAATTTCAAGGAAGAACTATTACCAAAGAAAACCAAGTTTACCCAGAAAATGCTCCTGGGACTTGAGTATTTAATGGTGAATCCCAACAAATGGACCACTGATAAAGAGAAAAATGAACTTATCTCGCAGTTGATCAACAACTATGTGATTAAACACAAAGAGATTCTCGGAATTTTCAACCGTAAGAAATTTGTAGCCACCGTAGGAGATGATCTCCCCAACGGTATTGTCAAAATGGCGAAGGTTTTTGTTGCAAAAAAACGGAAGCTCAAAGTTGGGGATAAAATGGCCGGTCGCCACGGTAATAAAGGTATTGTTGCACGTATCGTCCGCGAAGAAGATATGCCGTTCCTCGAAGATGGAACACCTGTTGACATCGTGTTGAACCCACTTGGTGTGCCTTCACGTATGAACCTTGGTCAGATTTACGAAACCGTTTTAGGCTGGGCTGGTAAAAAACTTGGTTTGAAGTTTGCCACGCCTATTTTCGACGGAGCTGAAGTTGATCAGATCAACGAATACCTTGTTAAAGCAGGCTTGCCAGAGAATGGAAAAGTGTATCTCTACGACGGCGGAACCGGTGAAAGATTCCACCAGACTGCAACTGTTGGCTATATCTACATTTTGAAACTTCACCACATGGTTGACGACAAAATGCACGCCCGTTCAATCGGACCTTACTCACTCATTACGCAACAACCACTTGGCGGTAAAGCCCAGTTCGGGGGTCAGCGTTTTGGGGAAATGGAAGTCTGGGCTCTCGAAGCTTTTGGAGCATCCAACATTTTACAGGAAATTCTTACCGTAAAATCTGACGATGTTATCGGACGTGCAAAAACTTATGAAACCATCGTTAAGGGTGATAATATGCCAAAACCAGGCATACCGGAATCATTCAATGTTCTCATCCACGAATTACGTGGTCTTGGCCTTAACATAACATTTGATTAATGGAAAATAAAGGTTTCAGTTCTTCTTTTTATATTATTGATAATAAATTAAACAAATCCCATAATGGCTTTTAGAAAAGAAAATACTATTGTAAAGACTGAGTTCGATCAAATTACTATTAGCCTTGCGTCGCCCGAAACTATTCTTGAAAGGTCGTACGGTGAAGTTTTAAAGCCCGAAACCATCAACTACAGGACCTATAAACCTGAAAGAGACGGTTTGTTTTGTGAAAGAATTTTCGGGCCGGTAAAAGATTGGGAATGTCATTGCGGTAAATACAAGCGTATCCGTTATAAAGGAATTGTTTGCGATAGGTGCGGTGTTGAAGTAACCGAGAAAAAAGTACGTCGCGAAAGAACCGGCCATATTCAATTGGTGGTTCCTGTTGCACATATCTGGTTTTTCAGGTCACTGCCCAATAAAATTGGCGCCTTGCTGGGATTACAAACCAAAAAGCTCGATAGTATCATTTACTACGAGCGCTATGTTGTAATTAACCCGGGTATTAAAGGTGCTGATGGTTTAAAATATCTCGATTTTCTTACAGAAGAAGAATATTTCGAGATTATGGAAACCATGGCTCCCGAAAATCAGTACCTCGACGACACCGATCCAAACAAGTTTATCGCAAAGATGGGTGCAGAAGCGCTGCACGACCTCCTTGCCCGATTAGACCTTGACGAACTTTCGTACGACCTGCGGCATAAAGCACATACCGAAACTTCACAGCAACGTAAACAGGACGCTTTGAAACGTCTTCAGGTTGTTGAAGCTTTCAGAGATGCCAAAACCCGTATCGAAAATCGTCCGGAATGGATGATCGTAAAAGTTGTTCCGGTTATCCCTCCCGAATTAAGACCGTTGGTTCCGCTGGATGGTGGCCGTTTTGCTACCTCCGACCTCAACGACCTTTACCGCAGGGTAATTATCCGCAACAATCGTTTAAAACGACTTATCGAAATTAAAGCTCCTGACGTAATTATGCGTAACGAAAAACGCATGCTCCAGGAAGCTGTTGACTCACTTTTTGATAATTCCAGAAAAGCAAATGCCGTAAAAACCGAATCAAACAGGGCTTTAAAATCCCTCAGCGACAGTTTAAAAGGCAAACAAGGACGTTTCCGTCAGAACCTGCTCGGTAAACGTGTTGACTACTCTGGCCGTTCGGTTATTGTTGTTGGTCCTGAACTTAAACTTAGCGAGTGCGGATTACCTAAAGAAATGGCTTCGGAACTTTTCAAGCCTTTCATTATTCGTAAGATGCTCGAAAGAGGTATTGTAAAAACCGTTAAGTCAGCCAAGAAAATTGTTGACCGTAAAGACCCTGTAGTCTGGGATATCCTCGAAAGCATTTTAAAAGGTCACCCGGTTTTGCTAAACCGTGCTCCTACCCTTCACCGTCTAGGGATTCAATCGTTTCAGCCAAAACTTATCGAAGGAAAAGCCATTCAGTTGCACCCACTCGTTTGTACGGCATTTAATGCCGACTTTGACGGTGACCAGATGGCTGTTCACGTTCCGCTTGGCAATGCTGCCATTCTCGAGGCTCAAATCCTCATGATGGCTTCGCATAATATTCTAAATCCTGCCAATGGCGCACCAATTGCCGTTCCTTCACAGGACATGGTACTTGGCCTTTATTATATTACCAAAGCCAGGAAAAATGTACCCGAACACGAAGTCAAAGGTGAAGGTTTCAGGTTTTATTCACCTGAAGAGGTGATTATCGCCTATAATGAAAAAAGGGTTGATCTTCATGCGATTATTTTTGTAAGACTCGCTGTTGAAGAAGATGGCATAATTACGAAAAAAATGATTGAAACCACCGTTGGAAGAATTCTATTCAACCAGGTGGTGCCACCACAATACGGCTACATCAATCAATTGCTGACCAAAAAAGCGCTTCGTGATATTATCGGTGATGTTTTGAAAAAAACCGATACTGCAACTACTGCAAAATTCCTCGACGATATTAAAAACTTAGGTTTTACGATGGCGTTCAGAGGAGGCTTGTCCTTTAATCTTGGTGATGTAATTGTTCCCGTAATTAAAGAAAGTCTTATTGCAAAAGCCAACGAAGAAGTTGATGAAGTTCTTGCCAACTATAACATGGGTTTCATCACCAACAACGAACGTTATAACCAGATTATCGACATCTGGACCCACACCAACTCGCATCTTACCCATAGTCTGATGGATCAGCTATCAAAAGATAAACAGGGTTTCAACCCGGTTTACATGATGCTCGATTCAGGTGCCCGTGGTAGTAAAGAACAAATCCGTCAGCTTTCAGGTATGCGTGGTTTGATGGCAAAACCTCAAAAATCAGGCGCTACCGGTGGTGAGATTATCGAAAATCCAATTTTATCGAACTTTAAGGAGGGTCTTTCCGTACTCGAATATTTTATCTCAACGCACGGTGCCCGTAAAGGTCTCGCCGATACAGCGCTTAAAACTGCTGATGCCGGTTACCTTACACGACGTCTTGTTGACGTATCACAGGATGTGATTATTTCGGAATGGGACTGCGGTACTTTGAGAGGTTTAACAACTTCGGCATTAAAGAAAAACGAAGAAACCGTCGAAACACTTTACGACAGGATTCTTGGCCGTACAACTGTTCATGATATTTATCATCCGCAAACCGGCGAACTAATTATTGGTGCCGGAGAAGAACTTACCGAAGAAATTTCCAAAATTATCGAAGATTCACCCATCGAAGCAATCGACATTCGTTCGGTGTTAACCTGTGAATCGAGATATGGCGTTTGCGCTAAATGTTACGGGCGTAATCTGGCCACCGGAAAAATGGTTCAAAAAGGTGAAGCAGTCGGAGTAATCGCTGCCCAATCAATTGGTGAACCAGGAACACAGCTTACATTGCGTACATTCCACGTGGGTGGTGTGGCCGGAGGCAATATTTCTTCACAATCCAAAATCGAAGCCAAATATGATGGTGTCATCCAAATTGATGAGCTTCGTTCGGTCCCTTACGAAAGTCAGGACAAAAAATACGAAGTGGTCATCGGTCGTTCGGCTGAAATGAGGATTGTTGATAAAAAAACCGGAATCTTCCTTACTTCGAGTAACTTACCTTACGGATCCAATTTATTCTTCAAAGACGGCGATACCGTTAAAAAAGGAGATTTGATCTGTATCTGGGATCCTTACAACGCGGTAATTATTTCGGAAGTTTCAGGACAACTCGAGTTCAGCAACGTTTTGGAAAACAAAACATTCCGCATCGAATCAGACGAGCAAACCGGTTACTACGAAAAAGTTGTTATCGAATCGCGCCAAAAAATCAAAAACCCGCTTATCGGTGTTGCCGACAAAGACGGATTGATTTTAAGAGAATACGATTTACCTGTTGGAGCACACATTTCGGTTGATGATAAACAAATTATCAAGGCTGGTGATGTTTTGGTGAAAATACCACGTGCCATCGGAAAATCCGGTGACATCACGGGAGGTTTACCACGCGTTACCGAACTTTTTGAAGCAAGAAATCCATCAGATCCTGCTAAAGTTGCCGAAATCGACGGTGTTGTTTCTTTTGGTAAAAAACTGAAACGTGGGAACAAAGAAATCGTTATCACCTCAAAAACCGGTGAAGAAAAACATTATCTTGTTCCAACCACAAAACAGATTCTGGCACAGGAAAACGACTTTGTTAAAGCAGGAACTCCGCTCTCGGAAGGTGCACTTACTCCGGCTGATATCCTTGCTATCAAAGGCCCTATGAAGGTTCAGGAATATATCGTTAACGAAATCCAGGAAGTTTACCGCTTGCAGGGTGTTAAAATTAATGATAAACATTTCGAAGTCATCGTACGCCAGATGATGCGCAAGGTTGAAGTTGAAGATCAGGGCGACACAAAATTCCTTGAGAATGAACTCGTCAACAAAATCGAATTCCAGGAAGAAAACGACTGGATTTATGGCAAAAAGGTGATTATCGAACCAGGTGATTCATTGATTTTTAAAGCCGGACAAATTATTTCGGCAAGGAAATTAAGAGACGAAAACTCACAGTTGAAACGTAAAGACAAAAAACTTGTCGATGCTAGGGATGCGTCTCCGGCAACGGCACGTCAGGTTTTGCAGGGAATTACCAAAGCTTCACTGCAGACCAACAGCTTTATTTCGGCTGCTTCGTTCCAGGAAACCACCAAGGTTCTTACAAATGCCGCCATCAATGCAAAATCCGACAGGCTGCTTGGTCTGAAAGAAAATGTTATTGTTGGTCATAAGATTCCTGCCGGAACCGGTCTCAGAGAATACGAAGATCTGATTGTTGGTTCAAGGGAAGAATACGATAGCCTGATTCATTCAAGAGAATCAAAAAGAAGCAAAGACAAAGAATAAAACAGATTTTTAACATCATGAAAACCAAAAGACAAATTCTTTTGGTTTTCATTTTTTATAAATTATTAAAATCAAACTTAATATGGAACCTAATCAACAAAATAAAATTAACATCGAACTCAGCGATGAAGTTGCTGAGGGAATCTATTCAAACCTCGCAATTATCACGCATTCCAGGTCCGAATTTGTAATTGATTTTGTAAAAATGCTCCCCGGAATTCCTAAAGCAAAAGTAAAATCAAGAATTATTCTCACCCCACAACACACAAAACGCCTGCTCAAAGCATTACAGGAAAATATCAAGAAATTCGAACAAATGCATGGCAATATTGTGGACACCGACATGGAGCAAATTCCATTTAGCCTTGGAGGCCCGACAGCACAGGCTTAATAAGCATTTAAGATAAATTTTTTAAGACCTTTGAAACGGCATCTACATGATGCCGTTTTCGTTTTTATGTAGCTGTTATTCAACTGACATGCCTTCGTAAAACATTGATTTAAAAGCATTTTCATTCATTTTAGCTTAACAATTGTTAACACAGGGTTTAACAAATATTAACGACGCCCAAATAATTAGAACAATAGCACCGAGTTATCTTTGTCACTTTCAAAAAAACGCACGAAATGATCGAAACTAACATCAGAGAACTTAACGAAAAAATCCGGCTCGAAAGCTCATTCATCGATATGATAAGCCTTGAAATGAACAAGGTTATTGTCGGGCAAAAACACATGATCGAACGCCTGTTGATAGGCTTATTAGCAAACGGGCATATTTTGCTCGAAGGAGTTCCGGGTCTTGCAAAAACATTGGCCATCAAATCGCTGGCAAGCGTTATTGATGCCAAATTCAGCCGGATACAATTTACCCCCGACCTTTTGCCTGCCGACCTTTTGGGAACGCTTATCTACAGCCAGAAAACAGAAGAATTTATAGTTAGAAAAGGGCCCCTTTTTGCCAACTTTATCCTCGCCGATGAAATCAACAGGTCACCGGCAAAAGTTCAGAGTGCATTACTCGAAGCCATGCAGGAACGTCAGGTGACACTCGGTTTAAACACCTTTAAACTCGAAGAACCTTTTTTAGTATTAGCCACTCAAAACCCGATTGAGCAGGAAGGAACCTACCCGCTTCCTGAAGCCCAGGTTGACCGTTTCATGCTTAAAGTGGTAATTACTTATCCTGAAAAAGAAGAAGAAAAGTTAATCATGAGGCAAAATATCGAAGGCGACTTCCCAACCACCCGGAATGTTGTCTCAACAAAAGATATTATCCGTGCCCGCAATGTTGCCCGTGAGGTTTATCTCGACGAGAAAATCGAGAATTATATTACCGATATCGTATTCGCAACACGTTTCCCTCTTGAATACAATTTAAAAAAATTCAACGGGTTAATTTCGTACGGAGCCTCTCCCCGCGCCTCGATCAACCTGGCTCTTGCTGCAAAAGCATTTGCTTTTATTAAACGCCGCGGATACGTAATTCCCGAAGATATCAGAGCTGTTGCTCATGATGTGATGCGCCACAGAATTGGATTAACCTATGAAGCCGAAGCAGAAAATATCACCACCGAAGATATCATCAACGAAATCTTAAATACGATCGAAGTACCGTAGTGAAAAGCTTTTTAAGTGTTTGATAACCATAAACTGGTAAATTTTATTTCCTTCAAAATTCGATTCGAAAAGTTGTTGAAATGGACGCAGCGGAAATTTTTAAGAAAGTACGGAAAATCGAGATTAAGACCCGGGGCCTGTCAAATCAGATCTTCTCCGGGCAATATCACAGTATTTTTAAAGGTCGTGGTATGGCATTCAGCGAAGTGCGCGAATACCAGTATGGCGACGACATAAGAAATATTGATTGGAACGTTACTGCCAGGTTTAACCATCCTTACATTAAAACGTTTGAAGAAGAGCGCGAGCTCACCGTAATGCTGCTTATCGACGTTAGCGGATCGAACGAATTTGGCACAAAAAACGCCACCAAGGAAGAATATATCACCGAGATTGCAGCCGTGCTGGCGTTCTCAGCAATCCAGAATAACGATAAAGTTGGTGTGATTTTCTTTAGTAATCAAATCGAAAAATTCATCCCACCCAAAAAAGGAACTTCACACATCTTACGGATTATCCGCGAATTGGTCGATTTCAAAACCAAAAACCAGGGAACCAATGTTGGCGAATCGCTTCGTTTTTTGACCAATGCCATCAAAAAAAGGTGCACAGCTTTTGTGCTTTCCGATTTTATGGATAAGAAATTTGATGAAGCCATCCAGATTGCCAACAACAAACACGATGTAATCGCGATCAGAATTTACGATGCACGCGAAACCGTTTTGCCCGATATTGGTCTTACCAAGTTCAAAGATGCCGAAACGGGTCAGAATATCTGGGTTGACACCTCTAATCCCGCTACCCGGAAAATTTACGAAAACTGGTTTAATGAGAATGAAAATTATCTTAAAAAAGTTTTCATCAAAAGTGGTGTTGATGTCGCAAAAGTCAGAACTGACGAAGATTACGTAAAACCTTTGGTAAACCTTTTTAAAAGAAGGGAAGCAAGATTATAATTTCGAAATTTTGCCTGCTTAAAAATTAATGATGAAACAACTTAAAATAATAGTTTTATTAATGGTTGCGCTTGTGTTTTTTCTCAAACACACCGAAGCGCAACAAGTGATTGCCGATGCCCGGCCCGACACCAATGTTATCAGGATTGGCGACCAGGTAAATTTAAGGCTTAGCTTGCAGTTACCTCAAAACTATAAGTTCGAGTGGCCTTTTTTTGGGGACACCTTAAGTAAAGCACTCGAAATTGTAAAAAAATCGAAAATTGATACCACCCGGCTCCAGAATGGCTTGTTAAATATTAATCAGGTACTTACCCTTCAGGTTTTCGACTCGGGATATTATGTTATTCCACCGGTACGATTTAATTATAGCGCCACAGGAAGTTCTTCGCAGGATTTTGTTGAAACGGAGCCCCATTTATTGAATGTTTTTTCGGTTGCTGTCGATACAACCCAGGCCATCCGCGGCATTAAAGGACCTATCGAAGCTCCCTATACTTTTGCCGAATTGCTGCCCTGGATTTTGCTGATACTCGGCCTGGCCCTCGGAACCGGACTTGTGCTTTATTTCCTGAATCAGCGGAAAAAAAACCGTCCTGTTTTTGCTCCGCGACC
>CAYOWJ010000005.1:0-15598 GCA_964407625.1 uncultured Lentimicrobiaceae bacterium | reverse complement strand
GACCTTGTGAAATTTGCCAAAGCTTTGCCAATTCCTTCAGAAAACGACAAAAGCATGACTGATGCTGTTGGTTTTGTGAATAATACAACGATAAAAAAATCTCCCGACAGTGTTGAAAATCAACCGGAGAAAAAAGAAATTGAATTAACGGTCGCATAAAACATTGCCTTGTTAAAAATTAGAGATTAAAACTATGCTGAAAAACATAGAATTTGCAAACCCGGATTACCTGTATCTGCTGCTCATCGTCCCGATTTTGGTGGCCTGGTACTGGTATAAAAACAACCACAGCAAGGCAGAGATAAAAATATCAACCACATTGCCTTTTGCCACCGTAACAAAATCACCCAGGCAATATCTTTATCATCTACTTTTTGTTTTCAGAGTCATTGTTATTTCGCTGCTCATTTTTGCCCTTGCCCGCCCACAATCAACTTCCAGCCGTCAGGATGTAACGGTTGAAGGAATCGACATTGTGATTGCCCTTGATATTTCGACCAGTATGCTTGCCGAAGATCTAAAGCCCAATCGGTTGGATGCTGCAAAGCAGGTAGCCCAGGATTTTATCAACGGACGTACCAACGACCGTTTTGCATTGGTTGTTTTTTCGGGCGAAACCTTTACGCAGGTGCCACTTACCACCGATCATTCGATTTTGACAAATATGTTTAAAGATGTCAAAAGCGGGATGATCGAAGATGGCACAGCACTTGGCGATGGTTTGGCTACGGCTGTCACAAGGCTTCGCGAAAGCAAGGCTATCAGCAAAGTAATTATTTTACTCACCGATGGCGTAAATAATATGGGCGCCCTCGATCCGGCATCAGCCGCCGAAATCGCTAAGATTTACGGCATCCGGATTTACACCATTGGCATTGGAAGTATAGGCATGGCGCCTTATCCGGTTCAAACACCTTTTGGAATTCAATACCAGAATATGGAGGTGAAAATTGATGAAGATATTCTTAAACAAGTTGCCCAGATGACGGATGGAATCTATTTCAGAGCCACCAACAACAGCAAACTCAAGGCTATTTATGATGAAATCGATAAACTTGAAAAATCGAAAATTGATGTAACCGAATTTCATAAAAAAACCGAAGAGTTCCCGATACTTGCGCTCATTGCGATTTTACTTTTTGCGCTCGAAATTTTGCTGAAAAACACCATTTTTAAAACAACTCCATAATTTTAACTTAGAGATTATAAATATGCAAATGTTGAAATTTGCCGAACCTGCTTACTTTTATATGTTTTTGCTGATTCCGGTTTTCATTGCCGCGTTTCTGCTGATGCTTGCATGGAAAAAAAATGCCATGATCAGGTTTGGCGAATCCAGGTTGGTTAATTTGCTGATGCCCGACAAATCGAAAAGCAGAGCCATTATAAAATTCATTTTGTTGACAGTAGCTTTTTCACTGATGATAATTGGGATTGCAAATCCGCAGATTGGCTCCAAACTCGAAAAAATCGAACGCAAAGGTATCGACCTCGTTATTGCCGAAGACGTTTCGAACAGCATGCTCGCCCAGGACATCAAGCCCAGCCGGCTGATGCGTGCAAAACAAGCCATCTCAAAATTGGTCGACGACCTGAGCAACGACAGGATCGGAATTGTTGTTTTTGCCGGAAATGCCTACACCCAGCTTCCGATAACCACCGATTATTCGGCAGCAAAACTGTTTTTATCAACCATCAACACCGACATTGTACCGACCCAGGGCACCGCAATTGCCGAGGCCATCGAGCTTTCGGTAAGCATGTTCGACAAGAACGACCACGAAAAAGCAATCATCATCATTACCGATGGTGAAGATCATGAAGGTGACGCCGTTGCTGCCGCGAAAACTGCTGCCGAAAATGGCGTCAGAATTTACACCATCGGAATGGGTTTGCCGGACGGCGCCCCAATTCCGGAATACGACAAAAACGGCAACCAGATTGGTTTCCGCAAGGATTTGAGCAACAACACCGTAATTACCAAACTCAACGAAACCATGTTGCAGCAGATTGCAGCAGCCGGAAATGGCACCTACGTCAGAGCCAATAATTCACAGGCAGGACTTGAGGCAATTTATAGTGAAATCAATAAACTTGAAAAAACTGAATTCGACTCGAAAGTATTTTCGGATTATGAAGACAGGTTTCAGTACTTTTTGCTTCCAGCTTTAATTTTGCTGCTATTAGAGTTTTTTATCTTCGAAAGAAGAGGAAAAAGGTTCAGAAACGTAAACCTCTTCGGTGACAACATTTTAAAAATATAATGTTTTGAGCCATAATTTTTTAAATATGAACATACGAATTATAATCTTGCTTTTTATGGCCATGTGTGGAGCAACTTTTTTTGCTGATGCACAATCCGAGAATAAGTTTATCCGCCGGGGTAATGATGCTTTTAAGGAAGGTGATTTTAAAAAAGCAGAAATTGATTACCGCAAAGCGCTCGAAAAAAACCAAAATTCCACCAGGGGTGAATTTAATCTGGGCGGGGCTATGTACGAGCAAAAAAGCTTCGAAGAAGCCACAAAAACATACGAAAAACTTTCCGCCGCCAATCTTACACCGCTGCAAAAAGCAGGTACCTACCACAATCTGGGCAATTCGCTTCTGCAATCCCAGCAATTCGAACCAGCCATCGAAGCTTACAAAAATGCACTCCGGAATAATCCCAACGACGAGGATACAAAATACAACCTCGAATATGCCCGGAGAATGTTAAAACAGCAGCAGCAACAACAGCAAAACAAAGATCAGAATCAGGATCAAAACAAAGATCAGAATAAAGATCAAAAACAGGATCAACAGCAAGACCAGAAGCAGGATCAGAAACAGGATCAACAGCAAAATCAAAATCAGCAAAATAAAAACGATCAGCAGCAGCCCCAGCAGGCACAAACAAAACAAATTTCAAAAGAAGATGCTGAGCGAATGTTGCAGGCACTAAAAGATAATGAGAAAAAAACCCTGGAAAAACTCAGGTTGGAAAAACTTAAAAATGCGAAAAAAGTTAAATCGGAAAAAGACTGGTAATCCAATTTTCGAAAAAGGATACAATGAGAAAGCCATTAATAAGTTTTAATATCGAAAATTTGAGGATGAAAAAAATATTTATTGCATTATTTCAGATACTTCTGTGGTGCACCACTGCAGCAATGGCCCAGGATGTTCAATTCACTGCCCTGGCAAAAACTGCTGTTCTGGTGGGCGAAAACTTCCAGCTTCAATACAAAATCAACGCCGAAGGCACAGGCTTCCAGGGTCCGGCGTTAAGTGATTTCCAGGTGGTGAGCGGGCCAGGAACCTCAACAAGTTCGAGTGTTCAGATCATCAACGGACAAGTTTCACGCGACGTGAGTTATGTTTTTACTTACATCCTCCGGGGCGTAAAAGAAGGAACTTTCACCATTCCTGCCGCAACCATCAGTTACCAGGGAAAACAGTATGCTTCAAACAGCCTTACGATAAAAGTTTTAAAAGGCAATGCCAGCTCATCATCATCCGGAAGTGGACAATCCACTCAAAGCAACAACGAAAATGATGTTTTTATCAAAGCTTACATCAGTAACAGCACGCCGGTGCAGGGTGAACAGGTTATCATTACCTATAAAATTTTTACAACCATACCCATTTCAAATATTGATGCCTCCAAGATTTCATCCTTCCCCGGATTTTGGGCAACCGATTTACTTTCGAAGCAGGAAGCTGGCGCACAATCCCGTGAAATGGTTAATGGAAAAGAATATGTTACCGCCGAAATAAAAAAATTCGCCCTTGTTCCTCAGCGAAATGGTGTGATAACCATCGATGCCGGTGAGATAAATTGTGTAGCTCAAATCAGAACACAGGCCCAAAAGAGAAATTCTGATCCATTTTTCGACAGCTTTTTTAACGATCCGTTTTTCAACAGCAGGTATCAGAATGTCGAAAAGAAATTGCTCTCGAATCCACTTAAAATTGATGTTAAGCCTTTGCCGGGGAATGATAAGCCTGATTTTTTCAGCGGTGCTGTCGGTAGTTTTCAGTTCGATTCACAAATCGACCGGACCGAAGTTAAAGCAAATGAAGCCATCACCTTAAAATACACACTCAAAGGCAAAGGAAATATCGAACTTATCGACCCGCCAATGGTTAATTTCCCGACCGATTTTGAGGTTTATGATCCTGAAGTTAAAAACTCCATCAAGTCAGATGCAAATGGGGTTTCGGGTGTGAGAACTTTTGAATACCTTATTATACCGCGTAATCCGGGTAATTACACCATAAAATCCGTCCAGTTTGCTTATTTTGATATTTCGAAACGGGAGTATGTAAGCACCACAACACCTGAATACAAGATTAATGTTTCGAAAGGTGATGGAAGCTCGTCCAGTGCGGTTTACAGCGGTTCAACAAGCCAGGAAGACATCAAATACATTGGCAAGGATATCAGGCACATCAAACTTGCACCTTATGATCTTCGTCCGTCAGGTTCGTTTTTCTTCAAATCGGGCACCTATTATTTTCTGCTTGCCTTGCCGTTAATCCTCTTCATTTTGGTTTTGATAATCTGGCACAAAAACGTCGAAAGGCGGAGTAACGTAGCCCTGATGAAAAACAGAAGAGCCACAAAAGTTTCAAGGAAAAGGCTGCAGGCAGCTTTTGCGTATCTGAAAGAATCCAAAGAAAACGAATTTTATATCGAGATTTCAAAGGCTTTGTGGGGATATCTAAGCGATAAATTTACAATTCCACGAGCCGAGTTATCTGTCGAAAATGTAAAAGAGCGTTTGATGAAGAAATCGGTAAGTGAAGAAATCATCAACCAGTTTATCGAAACCCTTAACAACACTGAGTTTGCAAGGTTTGCACCAGGCAATAAATCTCAGAATATGGAAAACATCTATAATGAAGCCTTAAGTTTGATCATCAAAATTGAGCGCGAACTCAAATAAATCTTGTGAGGAAAATGAAAAATATCATCTTAATTTTATTCTTGTTTGCCTCAGTTGTCGTCTCAGCCAACGATAATCAGGCACTCATCGATGAAGCCAATAAAAAGTACAATGAAGCTTCATACCAGGAGGCAGCCGATCTTTACACCAAAGTGCTGATGAATGGCTTTGAATCTTCAAAATTGTACTATAATCTCGGCAATTCATATTTTAAACTTAAAGATATGGCATCAGCCATTTTGTATTATGAAAAAGCCAAAAAGCTTAGCCCTGGTAATGAAGATGTGCTCTTTAACCTTAAAATAGCCAATAACAACATCGTCGATAAAATCGAGATTGTACCTGAACTCTTCTATATTCGCTGGTGGAATTCGCTTACTCATTTTTTTACGGTTGACCAATGGGGTGTAGTAAGCCTGATTTCATTTTTTCTTGCCCTGGCTTTTGCGTTAACTTTTCTTTTGGTAGGGATTGTCTGGATAAAAAAGTCCTCATTTTGGCTGGGAATATTTTTTATGCTTCTTACGATTTCATCTTATTCGTTGGCTAATGAACGGTTTAGCCTCTTTAAGAAAGATCATGAAGCCATCGTTTTCACCCCAACGGTAACTGTTAAGAGTTCGCCAAGCGATAAAAGTATTGATCTTTTTGTGATCCATTCAGGAACAAAGGTTCAGATTACCGATAATGTGGGAGATTGGTTTGAGATCAAAATTGCCAACGGAAGCGTAGGCTGGATATTAAAAAATGAGATTAAAAAGATTTAAAAAAAAATCCTGCTCAATGGCAGGATTTTTTTTTGTTAAAGACCAAGCTTAACCTTTAAATCGGCGGGTAAGCTGTTTTTATTGAGTAATAAAAACACGGTATTTAATTTGACATAGGCTTCCGAAAGATTTAATTCACCATCACCACTTGTGCAGGTGTTTTTGGCAACCAGATAATCGGCACCCTTCTTATCCTTACTTAAACCATAAACCAACATGTAGCTCAATTCCTTACTCAGTAAAGCCTGGAATTTCTCCTGATGCATTGTTGGAGTTACGATGGTTTCGGCAACAGGTTCCATCGCTAACTTATCGGTTTCATTTGCTTTTACACCAGGCATTTTTGATGCAGGAACAATAGCAACATTTTCGGCTGCAAAGACTGATTTCTCAACAAAATCACCACCCCATGCAACAGTAAAACCATTCCCGACGGCATTTTTCATGATCGTGACCAAATCTTCGGGAGCAACATTATAGGCCTTTTGATCGGACCAATTGTTATTTACCGGCAAAACAAACGGTTTAAACATCTCCTGACGGCTATCAGAAGAAATCAAAACGTAATCGCCAGTTTTTATTCCTGATTTTTCGGCATAACTTTTAGGAGTAAAATCCTGGTCATTATATTTGAAACTTATCCGTGCCTCACCAATGTAGCTAACAAGGGCACCATCATAAGTATTCTTCCAGCGTTCGCTAAATACACCTTTTTCTTTATCCAAAACCATCCGCAAAGTTCCTCGCAAAATGGCATCCATTTCACCAGCGTCTTCACCAAACGGATCCTTTTCAGATTTCATAAAACCAGCTTCCGGCACCATGCCATACTCGGCAGCTGCAAGAAAAACATCACTGGCAATTCCATCTCCGCCAACCCTGATTTTACCACCATTTTTAAGAAAAACATCGGCTTTTTGCAAATAGGCATTGTGTACGAAGTCCATTTCGGATAAATCAACGTCTTTTTGACCACTTTTTAAAAGCTCTGCTTCCAAAAGTGCAGTGCCTGCATTGCTCCAGCAAGCAACCGGCCGGGGTAAATCTTTTGATGGTGAGGTGGTTAATTTCTTTGTGGATTTAAGACCATAGAAAGTTTCCTGTGCCTGAAGGCCCACAAATGAAAACAGCAGGAAAATAACTGATAACATTAAGGAAGAATGAATTTTTCGCATATTCGTTGAATTTAGGTTAGTTACTTATTAATTTTAAAACAAATTGAAGAAGGCAAAAATAATATTTTCGGTTGAGGATGCTATCAAATACTATGCTGATCAATTGGATTGCTGAAAAATTTACTGAAGCAGCCTTTATTTTTTTAGCTTGGATAACGAATTTTTAACCAAAAGCGATATTTTAAGCAGACAATTATTTAAAATGGATTTGAATTGCTATTAATAAGCGTTTGATTGGATTATTTTTTTCAACTTTGTTCATTCAAAATTTGGTCGTTTTTATGGGTATTTCAGGGGTTTTCAGGGGTAAAAACCGGCACACCGTTAACTGATTTTGAGCGGCCGTAAACTGATTGAAAATTGAAAGACATTGATTACAAGCTATTTTTGTTTGTTTTAACATGCAAAAATTCATTATTATAAAATGGCTGTATTTAAAGCAGATTAGATTACATTTTTGAAAAAAATTGTACCTTGCGCCGCTTTTAAAAATTGAAATTACAATACTAACTTTATATTAATCTAACGAAAATGATATGAAAAGTAAACTTTTACCATTTAGCTTTTTAGCCTTGATTCTTGGGTTTACTACTTTTATCCTGGCCAGTGGGTGGATTTCAAACGATCAACCTGTCATACCAAAAAACCAGGATATTAATGGAAATAAAGCAGCCAGTGAATATCTGAATAAGATGATTTCCAATCAGATAACTGGTAAAATTGACCCGAACGATGTGCTTTCGGCAAGAAAACAGGCGCTGCAAATGCAGTTCAAGTCAGGAAATGAACTCGGGCTAAATTGGCAAGAAATGGGGCCTGATAATGCTCCCGGCCGGGTTAGGGCAGTAGTTTTTGATAATACCGATCCAGGTGGGCAAACATTGATTGTTGCTGGTGTTACAGGCGGATTATGGAAAACAACCAATCTGGGTGCCACCTGGAACAAGATTGATCAGATTTCTCCAAATATTTACGTTACATGCATGGTTCAAAGCAGTGAAGGCACAATTTATGCCGGCACTGGTGAAGCATTCTGTACTTCAACCGACACTTATTATGGCGGACTGGTCGGAGAGGGAATGTTTAAATCGACCGACCAGAATAATTTTGATCTTATTCCAGGAACAACTCCGGCTGTAACCCAACTCAACGATACCGTTGATTGGGCCTATATTAATAATATAGCTCTCGATCCATCTTCTGATCGAGTTTACGCAGCCACCAACACAGGGCTTTGGTATTCAGACAACGGAAATACAAACTGGCTGAAAGTTACGGAAAGTAATTTCGACTCAACTATTTTTCATGTCTCACTTGCTATCGATTCGATTGTTCATTGCGATACCTACGAGATTGTCGGAGATAAAGTAATTTTCAGCAATCCTGTGTACAGTGCTCCTGATACTACCAGTTATTTAAAAGAAACCGTTGGAACAACCAGGACTGTTGTTCCAATCGGAAAAGTTCCTTGTGCCAGCGTTTCAGTTGCTTCTGACGGTACTGTTGCAGCAACTTTTGCCAACATGGTTTACACTGCACCGGGCGGCACAAATCTTGTCTTTACCAACCAGTCAAAGAATCCTGTTAACCCAAAAGAAGTAAGCAAGGAAAACAGGGAATACGCTACAACTCTTTTTGTTTATGACACACTGAATCCTACCGTTCCTTATTCAAGGACACTAGATTTTTCTGTTGTAACTGAGTATGGTTTTACTCCAAAAAGTGGTTCAAGCCCACTTTCAAATAACCCGGGACGTACAGAAATTGCTTTCGCCCCAAGTGATCCAAATGTTCTATACGTAGTTGGAACAGGTCAGTTTGGGTATCTTGACAATATTTATCTTTCTGAAAATAAAGGTGAAACCTGGGAAATAATTTTGCCAGGTGGTTCATCACTGGAGATCTTCAACGGAACTGGCTGTTACAATAATACGATTGCTGTTTTTCCAGACGATGCTCACAAAATTCTAGTTGGCGGCATTGATATGTGGTACGGACAAAAATTCGGGACTACCGGCGGATATTATAATTGGGGTTCAGGTGCAATATCATCAAGTTTCTTTGACGAAGCATCAACCTATTATTTGCCAACCGGTCATCACAGGTACGCATTTAGCCCAACATCATCATCAAAACTTGCCATTGCAACCGACCGGGGCGTATCTTTAGGTACCGTTACGTCAACAGGCGTTAATTTCCAGCGGATAAACAGAAACCTTTCCATTACGCAATGTTACACCGTTGGAATTTCAGGGAACAGAAAAGAATTTTTATGTGGCGCTCAGGGAAATGGAACTCAATACATCAGCGGAAACGGAAATACTCCGCAATATGCCGAACAAATTAATGGTGGTAACGGCGGCTCCTGTGCGATTTCAGTAATCAATCCTAATGCTTTCATTTACAGTCAGGGTGCTGGTGTTATTTATAGATCGGAAGATAAAGGAGCCTCAACATCATTTAACTTTACTGCTCCAGGAAGTAACATATTCTTAACCCCATTTGTCTTATGGGAAGATTTTGAATGTGAAAACTCACGGGATTCGGTCATGTTTTATGCTGATAAAGATTATCTACAAGGCGACATGATTGTTGGAAGAAGCACCAACTATACCTATCCTTTTAACCACATGCTCGATAAGAACCTGGCCAACGGTGATTCGATGACCATTAAAGATGTTGTTCAGTCTAAATTTTTTCACGCCATTGCAAACGCAGTTTATGTGACCAAAGATGTGATAAAATTTGATAAAGAACCTGCCTTCTGGAAAATTGCCAACACCCCAGGGTTCCCAACCAGTATTGCAGTTTCTAAAGATGCAAATTTTGTTTTTGTAGGAACAGATAACGGTAAACTCTACCGTATTTCGAACATTGCGCTTGCTTATGATTCACTCAGAGCAGATGTTGGAAGTACTGCCTGTATTATCGCTACCAACGAATTAGCAATTCCGGATTTTGCCAACAGATTTATCACATCGGTATCAGTTGATCAACGAAATCCCGAGCATGTAATCGTTACATTAGGCAATTATGGCAATGAATCCTATGTTTTCAGAAGCACGAATGCACTTGATTCGGCAAGTGTTGTTACATTTACCGACATAACCTCCAACTTGCCAAAAATGCCTGTTTTCTCGTCGATCATCGAACAAATGCGTTCAAATGTTGCCATTATTGGAACCGAATACGGTATTTACACCACCAATAATCTTGGTGATCCAAATCCAGTTTGGGTTAAGGACCAAACCGGGGTTGGGATGATACCTGTTTATCAGATAAAACAACAGACCATTTACAAACCCAGTTTTACAGTTGTTAATCCTGATCCCAACATACCACCTTTAGTATTTCCTGAAGTGACAAACTACGGAGATATTTATATGGCCACTTTTGGTAGAGGCGTTTTCAGGGACAAAACATTCTATACTGTTGGAATTAACGAAACTGTAAACAGCAAAAACACCATTGCCGGCACAATTTCGATTTTCCCGAATCCTGTTAAATCAGAGGCAAGCATTACATTTGAAACTACTTGTCCAAAAAATATCCTTATCAGCATTTACGACTTATCAGGAAAAGTTGTTAAAACAGTTTCCATCTATTGTCCGGTTGCAGGTAATCAGGAAGTAAAAATTAACTGTTCCGGCTTAAAAGCTGGCACTTACGTTGCTAAAGTTAGTGCAGATAAAGATAGTGGTAGTTTAAAATTCATCGTAAGATAATTATTTGAAATTGATAATCATAAAAAGTTGATAACATGAAAAGATATTTATTTACCATAACACTTGCCTTCATCGCTTCCTTCATTTTTGCACAGGTGCGGATCGACACTCCGGCATTGGTTGCCCCTGCCGACGCAAAAACCAACCAGATGCCAGACCTGATGTTAGACTGGAATGCAGTAACCGCAGCCGTTAGTTATAGGGTACAACTCAGTGAGGATGCTTCATTTTCAAATATTGTGGTTGACTCGGTAACTGACCTGACCTCCATAAAAAACAGTAAACTTAACTTTAATTTCCAGTATTACTGGAGGGTTAAAGCATTAGATCTTAACCTTAATGAATCATTCTGGACTCCGGTCTGGTCGTTTACTACGTTTCAAAAACTGGAACTCGACAAGCCAAACAATAATGCAACAGCCCAGATTCCTGATGTTCAGTTAAAATGGAAAACCAAAGTAGGAACCTCCAATGTAAGTGGAATTGAGCATTTTGATATTCAGATTGATGTTAACGCCAATTTCACCTCACCAAATGCAAAAACATTCCTGGTTTCGGGAAGTACTTTTGCTGTTACCATGTCACAGTTAAATTTTGGTACGCTTTATTACTGGCATGCACGGGCAAGACATTCTGAAGACACATCTGCCTGGAGCGATTCACGAACATTTACTACACTGGATAATTTTTTATTAAAAAAACCGGATAACAACAGCGTGGGTAATGATTTGAATGTACAAATGAGATGGGATGATGTATCAGGTGTAAAAAAATACGATTATCAAATTGATGTCGAACCTGATTTTTCTACGGCTACCACTTATGTAACCGATACCTTCAGAGTAACACCTGAAGATCTTAAATATGGTGTTACTTATTACTGGCGCACCCGTGCACGGCATGATTACGATACCACTTTATGGACTGCAACCTGGAACTATACTACCGCTGCTTCGGTAGCATTGGCATTACCTGAAAATAATGCTGACAGCGTTTCGATAAAGCCCCAATTAACCTGGTCACAAATTAAAGGATCGACCAGTTATCAGGTTCAATATGATGTAACAACGGATTTTATCGAACCCGAAAATTATTTCCAAACGGCCAGTGACGATGAAAGCCCATTATTTAATGTATTGTACAAACTTGATGCTAATCAGGTTTATTATTGGCGGGTAAGAGCCTGTAGCCCGATTGATTCCAGTGCTTACAGTGAAGTCTGGTCGTTCACAACTTTACCGGCAGTTGGCATAAATGATGAATTATTTGGCAGCGCAGAAGTTAGTTTGTTTCCTAACCCGGCTAAAACTGATTTAAGGGTACAACTAAATTTGACTCAGCCTTCAGTAATCGAATTTTCGATCATGGACCTTGTTGGACAAACATTGATCAGAGAAAACTTAAATACTTCATCAGGGCTGAATAATTTTAAGATCAATCTTACCAATCTCGCCAATGGGATTTACATGGTGAAAATGAAGAACGACAATAGTACCTACACTAAAAAATTGATCATCAATAAATAAGATTTCTTTTAAGATGTAAAAAGCCGCTTTTTTAAGGCGGCTTTTTTATTGCTGATAAATCGAATCCATAAAAAAAGGTTGCCCGCAAAACGAACAACCCTTAAACTTTTTTAATTCACCTATTTCTAACAACCAAGCGTTGCAACCATCACAGCTTTTATCGTGTGCAACCGGTTTTCGGCCTGATCCCAAACAATTGAAGCCGGAGATTCGAAAACATCCTCAGTTACTTCCATCGATGAAATTCCAAATTTCTGGAAAATGTCTTCACCAACAGTTGTTTCACGATTGTGGAATGCCGGTAAACAATGCATAAATTTTACATTAGGATTTCCGGTTTTCTTAACCAAATCCATATTTATCTGGTACGGCAACATCATTTTAATACGACGGTTCCATTCTTCTTCAGGTTCACCCATCGAAACCCAAACGTCGGTATAAAGAAAATCAACACCTTTAACGCCAGCTTCAGGGTTGTCGGTGATGGTGATTTTTGCTCCGGTTTCTTTGGCAATTTCAAGGCACGTGGCAACTAAGTCAGCCGATGGCTGCAATTCCTTTGGTGCGATGGCACGAAAATCCATACCCATTTTTGCTGCACCTACCATCAGCGAATTTCCCATATTGTTGCGGGCATCTCCAAGATAAGCAAACGAAACCGAATGGAGTGGCTTGTCGCAAAATTCACGCATTGTCAAAAAATCGGCAAGGATCTGGGTTGGATGAAATTCGTTGGTAAGCCCGTTCCAAACCGGCACTCCGGCATATTTTCCAAGCTCTTCGACGATATCCTGGCCATAGCCGCGATACTCGATTCCGTCGTACATGCGTCCAAGCACGCGGGCAGTATCTTTCATCGATTCTTTTTTGCCCATCTGCGATCCGGAAGGGCCAATGTAGGTTACGTGCGCACCCTGATCGAGCGCTGCCACTTCGAAAGCACAACGCGTGCGGGTAGAATCCTTTGCAAAAAGCAGTACAACATTTTTGCCTTTTAACCTTTGCTGTTCAGTGCCTGAGTATTTTGCCTTTTTCAGGTCGGTCGAAAGATCAAGTAAAAATTTGATTTCCTGTGGTGTAAAATCCAATAGTTTAAGGAAATTACGATTTCTTAAATTAAATGCCATAAAATATAGGTTATTATTGATAATTAAACGATAACAATTCTTGTTCCACCATTATCAACGCCAAGTTTGGTGGTTTTGGTAATGATTGCATCTTTACCACTGTGTTCGACAAAATAAATTGCTGCCCTGATTTTTGGAGCCATGCTTCCTTCGGCAAAATGGCCTTCGGCAAGGTATTTCTTAGCCTCATAAATGTTCATCCGGTCGAGCGCTTTTTCCTGGGGAGTATTGTAATTGATGCATACTTTTGGAACATCGGTCAAAATAAAAAACTTATCAGCATTAATCTGAGCTGCCAGCAAAGCCGAAGCAAGATCTTTGTCGATTACGGCATCAATCCCCTGAAGTTTGTTTTCTTCGACATAAAAAACCGGAATTCCACCTCCGCCAACGGCAACGACAATGGTACCCTGCCTGGCTATTTTTTCGATAGAGATTTTGTTGTTGATAACCAAAGGACGCGGTGAAGCAACTACTTTGCGCCAACCCCTGCCCCGTGGATCGGCAGCAAATACCGAACCTGTTTCTTTTTGGATTGCATCGGCTTCTTCTTTGGTGTAATACGGACCAATCGGCTTTGTCGGATTTTGAAATGCCGGGTCATCTTTATTTACCAGAACCTGGGTTATGATGGTGATAATATCACGATCGAGATCGTTGGCCATCAAAACATTGCGCAACTGCTGCTCGATAATGTAGCCAATAAAGCCCTGCGAATAGGCCACACAAATATCAAGTGGCATTTCCGGCAATCCGTAAAGTTTATTTCCGGCGGTATTATTCAGCAGTAAATTGCCAACTTGCGGGCCATTTCCGTGGGTGATGACCAGATGGTAATTTTTCTCCTGGATTAAAACCAATAATTTTTCGCTGGTTTCGTAAGCGTTTTGTTCCTGTTCTCCAATCGTGCCTTTTTGGCCACTTTGCAATAATGCATTTCCGCCAAATGCTACAACAGCTAATTTTCTCATCAATAATAAATATTTAAAATTTGCCGCAAAGCTAACTAAAAAAGGGTGATTTTTTGCCCAAAATAATTAAAGAAAACCGGCTAACATTAAAGAAATCGCTACATTCGCTGTGTGTTTTTGTGATTGTAATTTTTAAAATAAAAAATATTGAGAACAAAATCGGTCATAAGTTTCATCATTGCCCCCATCATCTCACTGCTCATCATTTTATTTGCCGATCTTCAACCTGGTGAACCGGCAGTGACGCGCACACTTGCTGTTGCTTTCCTCATGGCCATCTGGTGGATTACCGAAGCCATACCGCTGGCAATAACTTCGCTTCTTCCGGTTGCACTTTTCCCACTCCTGGGGATCATGGATACCAAAGTTGTTTCGGCTACCTATTTTAACAGTGTGATTTTTCTGTTTATGGGCGGATTCATCATCGCGCTGGCCATGCAAAAATGGAACTTACACCGCCGGATTGCGCTTCAGATTCTGATGATTACAGGTGTAAGTCCGGGAAGGATTTTATTGGGCTTTATGCTGGCCACAGCTTTTATTTCGATGTGGATGTCGAATACCGCAACGGCCATGATGATGATGCCTATTTTAATTTCGGTAATTTATAAACTCGAAGAGGCTATTGGCGAAAACCAGATTAAAGATTATTCTGTCGGGTTGCTGCTCGGAGTGGCTTACGGCGCTTCTATCGGCGGCATAGCAACTTTGGTTGGAACCCCGCCTAACCTGTCGTTTGTAAGGATTTTTCATATTTATTTCCCAAATGCACCTGAAATTTCGTTTGCCTCCTGGTTGCTTTTTGCCTTTCCGATCAGCTTACTGATTTTTATTTGCACCTGGCTTTTGCTGCATTTTATGTACAAACCAAAAAAGCATCACTGGATAAATATTCAAAAGCACACTTTTCGTGACCAGTTGCGAGAATTAGGTAAAATAAGTTTTGAAGAAAAAATTGTCCTGGCCGATTTTATCCTGGTCGCGTTACTTTGGATTTTTCGGGTTGATCTGGATTTTGGTTTTGCTAAAATCTCCGGATGGGCAAATCTTTTTCCAAACAGTTCATTTCTCGACGATGGAACCGTTGCCGTATTTATGGCCATTTTGCTGTTCATCATTCCATCAAAAAAAAGCAGTTCAAAAAAAATTATGGACTGGGAAACAGCATCAAAAATACCATGGCACATTATCTTGCTTTTTGGAGGCGGCTTTGCCCTGGCTTCCGGAATCAAAGACTCAGGACTCTCGGGGTGGTTTGGCGAACAAATGATTTTTGTGGCAGATTATAATCCGATCCTCGTAATTTTATTCATTGCTTTGCTCATGACATTTGTAACCGAGCTTACATCGAATACGGCTACCACAGAAATGATTCT
>CAYOWJ010000004.1:35449-38767 GCA_964407625.1 uncultured Lentimicrobiaceae bacterium | reverse complement strand
ATATTTACCTTTCTTGGATTATCGGTTATGCTGATAAGTTGGGGAGGTGCAGGACATTACAAAATCAGTCATGCGTCGGGACTCTCATTTAACCCCCAAATGGTGCAGTTTAATCCCTGGGTTTCTGTCCTTGCCGACCATGCCTCCGATGCCGATGACCGTAAATCGTGGGATCCCAATGAAGGCCCGAAACATTACATCGATATCGATAATTACAACGAGTTTTTAACCGTGGGCAGAATCCCGCAAACCCTCGATTCGGCGATTGCCATTCATGGAGCTGCTTTTGTTTACGACCAGGGCATTTTACCCTGGGCAACAATTACAGCCTATGACTCGCTAAAAAGTTGTTTTGGTCGCCTCGACTGGGCAAAGGCGGTCCTTTTTGCTTCCGACCTGGGTCATTACGTAGCCGACGGATACATGCCCCTTCACATCACCCGGAATTATAACGGGCAATATTCGGGAAACAGTGGAATTCATTCAAGGTTCGAATCGACGATGATTAACGCCTACGTTTCCCAGATTACCTATCCGGGTTTTGATATTGCCGAAATTGAAAATGTAAACCAGTACATTTTCGATTATCTGTATGTCAACTATACTTACGTCGATTCGGTGATTGGAGCCGACGATTACGCAAAAGCAATTGCCGGAAACACCAATTCATCGGCTTACAAACAGGCACTCTGGAATAAATCGAAAGGTTTTACAACACTGTTGTTTAAAAATGCTTCTCACGCAATTACCCAACTGATTTTTACGGCCTGGGTTCAGGCAGGAAGTCCGCAAATGGAAGCATCTGCGATTACGCCGGTTGATCCTGAGAGTTCGCTTTTTCTCGGACAAAATGTTCCGAATCCTTTTAAGAATTCGACGACCATAAACTATAAAATGCCCAAAAATTCTGAAGTGTTTTTGCAGGTTTACGATTTATCCGGAAAACATATCGCAACGCTTGCCGAGGGCCAGAAAGCAGCAGGGAATTATTCCATCGTGTGGAATCCCGAATTTCTCAAACCGGGTATTTATTATCTTACATTGAAATCCCGTGAAATATTCGAAATTAAAAAAATGGTTGTCTTAAATTGAACCAGTACAAGATTTTATCAGGAGGTTGTTATTTAAAGATTGATTTTAGTACCACCTTTTTTGCTGAATTATTTTGCGTAAAACATTCAAAATAAACGAATTAGCATGATTTTCAGGAATTATTTTTGAAGATTAGTTAAAAAATGTTGTATTTTTGAAAATATGATGTTCGCTTAGTATTGTTGTTCAGTATTTTAATGTGGTTTTGGATTTCGATAGAATTCTGTATTTTTGTGGCGTGGGCAATAAAAAAAATCCTGTGAAGTTTTCAAAGTTACATCATGAAATTAAAACGTTTATGAAGCATCGCCAAGCTAAATTATTTTCTTTCCTGCTGATATTCACAGCATTTACGCCTTTTTCGTTCGGTTCTTTTTTTAATTATGAGCTTTACAAAGACACCACCGGGATTTTTCCTGATTCGCTCACTTACATGGGTGATACCATTAACCGGGTAACCGAATTACCCGGAATTAATGATTCTGTCATCATGTATTCCAATAAACACCTCGACAACGAAGCTACAGCACAGAGAATTGTTAAAGATTCGCCGGTTTCTTCGATGCTCGACAGCCTTGTAAACATCAGTTTTTTTAGTAATGATTATTTTATTACCGATACTTCTCAGCTCAATGTTTACCGGTATTCGCGGGATATTGTTCCCGAATTCCCTGACTCGGTTTATGCCGACCGAATTTCGATGCTTAGCCGTGAAACACCGTTTGATATGACTTATAATCAAACAGTAAGAGGTTTTATCGAACTTTACTCTGTTAGAAAAAGAGGTTTAACTTCCAGGATACTTGGGCTTTCGGAAGTGTATTTCCCAATGTTTGAAGAAATTCTGGATGCTTACGGTTTGCCTCTCGAATTAAAATATCTTGCCGTAATCGAATCTGCACTCAACCCAACTGCTGGTTCACCTGTCGGGGCAAAAGGCCTTTGGCAATTCATGTACAACACAGGAAAAATGTATGGGTTAACCTCAACTTCCTATGTTGACGACAGGTACGATGTTTACAAATCAACAGTGGCTGCATGTCAGCACCTGCGCGACCTTTACAAAATTTACAACGACTGGGCGCTGGTGCTTGCTGCCTATAATTCGGGTGCCGGTAATGTTAATAAAGCCATCAGGCGGGCAGGTGGAGTTAAAGATTATTATGCCATCTGGCCTTATTTACCGCGCGAAACCAGGGGTTATGTCCCGGCTTTTGTTGCAGTAACTTATGTAATGAATTTTTCGGCCGAACATAATCTTTACCCGGTTAACCCCGGAATTCTTTACAATGGGATTGATACCCTGCAGGTTTACGACGTTCTTTCGTTTGACCAGATTTCTGAATTTTTGAATATCCCGGTTGATGATCTGAATTTTCTGAATCCTTCTTTTAAACTTGGCGTGATTCCTGCCAGTGCCACCAATAAATACACGCTTCGTCTGCCAAGAGAATATGTTGGTTTGTTTGTTTCGAATGAACAAGAGATTTACAACTTCAAATCGAAAAAGGGCATCGAAAAAGAGAAGCTTCTTGCGCAGATAAAACAGGCCAAATCGAGCAGTGTGCACATCGTTAAGAAAGGGGAGACACTTGGAGGCATTGCCAAAAAGTATCATACTTCTGTTAACAACCTTAAAAGTTGGAATAGCATGAAAGGTACAAATTTGCGTATTGGCCAGCGGCTTACTGTTTATGCTGATGGTGCCAAATCGCCGCAAAGTGCTGCAGTTACTCAATCCGATAATAAAGACTCCAAAGAACAATCAACCAAAAAGACGACAACCGAAAATCAATCAACAGCAAAAGCAGAATATCACGTTGTTAAGAAGGGCGAAAACCTTGGCCTGATTGCAAAAAAGTACACCTGTTCGGTTACCGATCTTAAAACCTGGAATAAACTTAAATCGAATAGTCTCCAGGTTAACCAGCGCCTTTTGGTTAGCGCTCCTGCAAAAGAAGTTAAAAAGGAGAGTGCCGGTACCTCAGGCACAAAAAGCACATCCACCAATATCAAATATGTTTATCACACGGTAAAAGCCGGCGATACATTGTGGGATATTGCCAGGCAATATCAGGGTGTAACTGTAAACGAAATCAAGAAGTTAAATAACCTTTCGAATACTACCACACTTAAACCTGGTCAAAAGCTTAAGGTAGCAATTGTTAGTTGATTTTTTATTCCAAATTCCCCAATTCTAATCTAAAAGGCATATGTTAGGAAAAT
>CAYOWJ010000004.1:25506-35349 GCA_964407625.1 uncultured Lentimicrobiaceae bacterium | reverse complement strand
GATTTTTTATTCCAAATTCCCCAATTCTAATCTAAAAGGCATATGTTAGGAAAATCCAGTCGAACCAGTTTTAACGTCTTGACTTTGCTTATTTTAGCGTTTACTTTCACTGCTTGCGAATTGGGAAACAAAGGATTTAAACCTTCAAGCGGAAGAACCAACGAAATTCTGGTCGTCACCAATGACAATGAACTCTGGAAAGGTGAAGTTGGCGATACGATTAGAGTACTTTTTGGACAGGAATTGCAGGGCATGCCTCAGGCTGAGGCTGCATTCGAAATGGTTCATATCCCGGCAACAGCATTTTCGCATCTTTACCAGACTCACCATAATATTTTTATTCTGGATATAAACCCATCCATCGAAAAGCCAATTGTTGAAACTAAAATTGATTTCTGGGCAAAACCGCAAAGGGTAATAAAAATTTCGGTTTCTGATAAAAATGCCTTTTATCAGGAGTTTGCAGCAAATAAGGAAACTTTTGTTCAACTTTTTGATCAAACCGAAATCATCCGTGTCGGTAATACGCATGCTGCTTTTGAAGATGAAAAAATAGGGAAGCAACTGGTCAAAAGTTATCAGGTTTCGATGGTTTTTCCGGCGGCGTATTACATTGCTGCAAGCACCAATAATTTTGTTTGGCTGCGTCGGGAAGCCGACAAATACAGTCAGGGCGTTTTTATGTATTTCTATCCTTACACCGACACCGTTGCATTTAACTCAGCGAGGATCATCCACCTTCGCGATTCGATTACCAAAAAATATATCCCGGGCCCCAGCGATGGCTCCTACGTGAAAACCGCCACCCTTATTCCACCTGTAAGAAAAGAGGTGAATTTCAATGACGATTTTGCTGTCGAAATGCGTGGTTTGTGGGAAATGGAAGGCGATTTTATGGGCGGTCCTTTTGTAAGTTACACGTTTTTGGATCCTAAATACAAGCGGATTGTTACCATTGATGGCTATGTCTATTTTCCGGGGCAGGATAAGAAAAACCTGGTGCGTCAGATTGAAGCGATTCTTTATTCCTTCAAAATTCCTGAGGCAGAGCCTGCCGAGAATAGTAAAAATTAGCCAAAGGCAGAAACTCCCACCATTCTTTTAAAAAAAAAGGAATACCGTCGGGCGATAACGGTGGCGAAATGATTTCGCTGTATCTTAGCTTCGAATGAGTTTAAATTACCTTTCTGTTAATTACTTAACAATACTTTTCCTATTTTTGCCATCTCAAAACTGAATTCATACTTTTGAATGAAAAAGCTAATCGCCTTCTTATTTTTATTTGTTGCTGCTCAAACCCTGTTTGGTCAGTTCGACAGGTATTTTATGGATAAAACCCTGCGTCTCGATTATTTTCATTGTGGGAATAACCTTTCCGATGAGTATTTTTTTGATGAATTGCTTTGTGAGCCTTTCTGGGGTGGTTCAAAAATAAACCTGATCGACACCTTAAAATATGGAGACTATTTTTTTGAAGTTGTTGATCTGAAAGAAAACACCGTGATTTATTCGCGTGGATATTCAACGCTTTTTCGGGAATGGCAAACCACCGCAGAGGCAAAAAATACCAGGAAATCGTTCAGCGAAACAGTAGTTTTTCCTTATCCAAAACTTAACGTCAGGATTGATTTTTATGGCCGGGATAAAAAAGGGCAGCTTCAGAAGCGATTTGAATATCTCGTTGATGTCGGCAGCTATTTTATCAAACCCGAACGCCGCCTTGAATTTCCGTCTTTTGATGTTCAAATTTCAGGTGATCCTTCAAATAAAGTTGATATCATTATCCTTCCTGATGGATACACCAACAGCGATTTGGGGCTCTTTATAAAAGATTGCAACGATTTTGCCGCCCACCTTTTTAGTTTTGAACCCTATGCTCAAAACCGTGATAAGTTTAATATCAGAGGTGTTTTGGCGCCTTCTCTTCAAACTGGCAGCGACATTCCTGCCGACAGCATCTGGATAAAAACTATTGTAAATTCCAGCTTTTACACCTTCGACAGCGAGCGTTACTGTATGAGTTATGATAATAAAAGCATACGCGATTTGGCCGCAAACGCACCCTACGACCAGATTTATATTCTTGTAAACAGCTCCAAATATGGTGGCGGAGCCATTTACAACCATTATTCGGTTTCGGTGAACAGCAACAAACAAGCTGCAAAGATTTTTATCCATGAACTTGGTCATGGATTTGCCGGTCTTGGCGACGAATACTACAATTCAGAAGTTGCCTACAGCGATTTTTATTCAAAAGATGTTGAGCCCTGGGAGCCAAACCTGACCACGCTGGTTAATTTTGGAAGTAAATGGAAGGCTATGCTGGAAAAAAATGTTCCGGTACCAACGCCAGCTAACGAATTTTATACAAATCAGCTTGGTGTGTTTGAGGGTGGGGGCTATGCTGCCAATGATGTTTACCGGCCTTCGATTGATTGCCTGATGAACACTTTTAACGGAGATCATTTTTGCAAAGTTTGCGACAGATCCATCCGGCAAATGATCGATTTTTACACAAAGTGACTTTTATATTTAATTCCTTTCAAAACCTGACAGCCATCGTTTGCAAGCCTCATTATTAATACTTTTGAGCACTTTTAACAGGATAAGAAAAATCTAAGATAAAATAAATAATCTACAAGAGAGATGATAAAACATTTGTTAGAATTAGTTGAAGTGGCCAAGAGCCTGAATACCAGAAAGCTCGTTTTGGCAGCAGCAGGTGACGAAGATGCTTTGCTGGCAGTAAAAAATGCTACCATTCAGGGTATTATTTCACCAATTTTAGTTGGTGATATGCTGACGATCAGAACCATTGCCAAACGTATTAATTTCGACATCAGCGAGCTTGAATGCTACGATATTATCGATAATTTCGAGGCTTCAGTAAAGGCTACGGCACTGATTAAACAAGGGAATGCCGAAATCCTGATGAAAGGTGCCGTTGGTACCGGCGTTTTGATGAAAGCTGTGCTCGACAAAGAAAATGGTCTTCGCAAAGGTGATACCCTGAGCCACGTTGCCGTTTTCGAATCACCGTATTATCACAAATTACTTGGTGTTACCGATGCCGCTGTAAATGTTAATCCTGACCTCGAAACCAAAATTGCAATTATTAAAAATGCGGTTGATGTTTTTCATAAACTCGGAAATTCAAACCCGAAAGTTGCCATTGTTGGTTCAGTTGAAACGGTAAATCCGCGTATGGAAGCCACGATGCATGCCGCCACCATTTCGATGATGAATTACCGCAAACAAATTACCGGTTGCATTATTGACGGGCCTTTGGCAATTGATAATGCAATTTCACGGAAATCGGCCGAACACAAGAGTATCATCAGTGATGTAGCCGGCGACGCCGACATCATTATGGCACCAAATATCGACGGTGGCAATATTTTGTACAAAACCCTGAATTTCCTTGGTGGTGCAGTTTCTGGCGCAGTTATAATGGGAGCAAAAGCCCCTGTTGTACTCACTTCGAGAGCTGACAGCGACAAGAGTAAATTCCTCTCGATTGCTTTGGCAGCAAACATCGGGTAGTTTTTTTATTTAAAAATCAGCCTTAACACAACTGAATGGAAGGTATTGGAATATTAGCGATTAATCCGGGTTCAACATCTACAAAAATTGGCGTTTTTGTGGACTTGAACCCGATTTTCCTTAAAAACATTCAGCACGACCCTGCAGAATTGTCGAGGTTTGAAAAAATCACGGACCAGTTTCAATATCGGAAAGACATTATTGCCCACGAATTAAACGAAGGGGCCGTTCCCGAAAGCGTTGTAAAAGCCATCGTCGGACGTGGAGGACTTTTAAAACCCATCGAATCGGGGGTTTTTGAAGTTAATGAGCGCATGAAGGAGGATTTGCGAAACAGCCCCATGGGCGAACATGCCTCCAACCTCGGCGGCCTTATTGCCGATGCTTTTGCACAACAATTGGATGGCGTTAAAGCTTACATCGCCAACCCGGTGGTGGTTGATGAACTTGATGATATTGCAAGAATATCGGGCCATCCGAAATTTTCAAGGGTTTCAATTTTTCATGCCCTCAACCAAAAAGCAGTTGCCCGCTCACATGCCAAATTTGTGATGCGAAATTATGAGGATATGAATATTATCGTGGCGCACCTCGGTGGCGGAATCACGGTAGGCGCGCATCGTAAAGGCCGTGTGGTTGATGTTAACAATGGCCTTGATGGTGAAGGACCTTTTTCGCCGGAACGTTCAGGAACCTTGCCCATGGGCGACCTGGTGAGAATGTGTTTTAGCGGAAAATACAGCCAGAAAGAAATCATGAAAATGATTAAAGGTGAGGGTGGCCTGGTGGGTTATCTTGGCACCAACAGCGCTTACGATGTGGAGCAGATGGTGGTTAAAGGCGACGCTAATGCCCGGCTCATTTACGAAGCCATGGCTTACCAGGTAGCCAAAGAAATCGGCGCCATGAGCACAGTTCTCAAAGGTGATGTGGATGTAATCCTGATTACCGGAGGCGTGGCACATTCAAAATGGTTTGTAAATCAGATTATCGAACGGGTTCATAAAATTGCGCCGGTGCATGTTTATCCCGGCGAAGATGAAATGAAAGCTTTGGCTATGAACGGAATGAGAGTTTTACGCGGTGAAACTGTAGCCAAAATCTATTCCTGAAAAATTCCCGGCATATTAAAATGAATATTTTGAATTTGTCGGAATCCTTACAATTACCCTTGTTCCTGATATTTCATTATTTTCTGTCAGATCCTTCATCGTGTAGGTGATTTTTGATTGATTGAAACTATTCAGGATACTAAAAAATTCGTCAATAATTATTACCGATTTAAACGCTTTTTCCTTATTCAGTAATTTCGATTTTTGGATGCCCCCGCCATTATCTGTAATCGAAAATACAATCCAGTTATTTTCCATACTGATAAGAATTTCGAGAAGCCCATTCTCCGACCGATGCATAAGCCCGTTGTTTATTGCGGATTCAGCAAAAGCCTGCAATGCCATACGCGGAACTTCAACAAATTCTTCAACGACCTCATCGATGCTGATGTGATAATCAAATTTTTCTTTAAATCTTAATTTCTCAATTTCAAGATACTTTACCGTAAAATCGATTTCATCGGCAAGTGAGCGCGACATAACATCAGAATACAGCATGGTCATGCGGATGAGTTGCGAAAATTTTAAAAAATACGAATAGGCAATCTGCTTGTCTTCCTTGATAAAAGTAGCAGCAATGGCATTAATCGCATTAAAGGTAAAATGAGGATCCATCTGGTTGCGGATGGCCTTTAAACGCAGCTCGGCAAGGTTTTTGGCAAGTTTGTATTTATTTTCGATGTACTTGTTTTGATAATGAAGAATAATCCAGATCATTAATCCGTAAAGCAAATAAATGAGGCCATAAAACGGCCATTTTAAAAAGTAAAGCCGGTTTTGCTGATAATCCAATTCATGGATAACCTGATCGGTTTGAACTACCAGATGTTTTTCGTGCTGTGATAATTCCCTAACCGAAATTTGCTGCAGCTTCTGAACGATTGGAAGTTCAAAACTGGCCAGGTGTTTAAAATCATCAGATAAAACAGAAATCTTCCCGAATTCGTCGAGCAATATCAGCTCATTTGAATCATCGTTATCCAGATTAATCTGCAAAGGATTCGACTTATTGGTTTTCGTCCCGAAAAGGAGTTTGGGGGATTTAAAATTTTCATCCATCCAAAAAATACCATTTCGGAAATCGGCAAGTAAATAACCCGGGCGATTTTTATCATTGTATGGTTGAAGGCCGTTAGGATTAATGCCTTCAAAACCGGGATTTAAAGGTTCCGGCTTTTGGGTATCCTGATTAAAATTGAAATACGTATAATTTTCAGCCGAATTTCGGTTGTAACATTCAAGGATTATATTTCCGGGAACAGCTGTTTTTTCGGGAATAATTACCGTGACACTTCCGCTGCCTGAACTAACTTTGATGGGGTCAAAGAGATAATTGAGTTTATGGTCCAGCACACAAAACCAAAGGCAGTCATCAGGAAAAGGAATGTTATCCGACAATCTGATATTATTTTGAGAACAAGTGGAGACTAAAATTTCATCGAAGCCATCCTGGTTAATATCTTTAAAAACGAAATGGTTTTTTTTGAAACCGCTGTTTGGAGATTTCGACAATGAATTTTTCTGAATATTCCAGGCATAAATCTTTCGCGGGTATTTCGAAAAGCCCGCGTTAATGCTAAAAATCACCTCATCAGTCCCATCTTTATCAAGATCATGGCCGGTTAGTTTGTCGCTGATAAAATCAACTTTGTTGTTGATGTTCCAGATCGTATCAACAAAAACATCTTTTATCAGCATTGATTTATCGTTAAATGGCTGAAAAGCACCTATAAAAACCGAGTCGTTCCGGGCATAAACAGTAAAGATTTCGGTGAGGCTGTCGTGGTTGTAATCGTAAAAAAAAGTATGGCAAAAACCCGGGTTGTACTCCCCGTTAAAATTCCATTGATCGAGGAGAATATCATTTTTGGTTTTAACCTTTATTGCGTTTATCGCAGGGAAATCCTGAAAGTTTATTATTTCCTCGCTAATGCCGTCCGAATTAAGGTCTTGATAAAACTGCCTGCTAAAACTTTTATGTTTATCGGCTAATGTTTTGGATACGAGTTTGAGTTTGTATTTATGAAAATCGACAGGCAAAAGCAGAATTGTGATCAGCGCAAAAGGGATCGCTATCATGAAAGGACTGATAAGTATCTTGTAAATCCGGTTAAATTTTGGTTTTTTCAAAAGACTTTTACTGATTAAATGGTGAGAAAAAAGTTGGGCTAATTGCGGGGCCCAACTTTTGTAATTTCTTTCCGGGATTTAATTCTCGGATTTGAATTTCCTGAAGGCAGTGATCAGTTCAGGAAGTATTTTTTGTGCGTCGCCAATAATTCCATAATCGGCTGCCGAAAATATGGGAGCTTCTTTGTCCGAATTAATGGCTACAATTACCTTGGATGAACTTACCCCAGCCAGATGCTGGATAGCGCCGGAAATCCCGCAGGCAATATAAAGATTTGGTGCGATAATTTTACCGGTTTGTCCAACATGTTCTGAGTGAGGACGCCAGCCTTCGTCGGAAACCGGCCTTGAACAAGCCGTGGCTGCGCCAAGTATTCCTGCAAGTTCTTCGAGAGGTTTCCAGTTTTCGGGGCTTTTCATGCCACGGCCACCCGAAACGATAACTTCGGCATCGGTGAGAATAATTTTTCCTGTACTTTTCTCAACACTGGTTACTTTAGTTTTGAAGGAAGAATCATCAACCATTGCGTCAAAAGCTTCGATCGCTGCGTTTTGTAAATGCTCCTTAACTCCAAAAGAGTTTTGGGCTATACTGAGAATTTTTACCGCTGAATTGATTACGACATCGGCGAAAGCCTTTCCATGAAAGACCTTTTTGGGAACTGTAAAAGGGCTGAGATTTTTTGGTAATCCCGAAACAGCAAACACCAGGCCGGCCTTTAATTTTACCGAAACCCTTGGAGCTACTGCCTTCGCAATATTCGACCCCGACATGATAACTACATTTGCGCCTTCCTTTTCGACAGCCTGAGCAATTGCTGTTGCAAAAGCCGAGTTGTCGAGGTTAGCGAAGCGGGCATCGTTAAAATGAAGCACTTTTGAAGCTCCGTAATTTCCCAAAGATTTCAAATCGTCATCAGCAACATTGCCCAACGATAAGGCGATGGCTGTGGTTCCCATTTGCCGGGCAATTTCGGCGCCGTATGAAACCGTTTCGAAGGTGCTTTTCTTAAACTTCCCATCGAAATTTTCTGTATATATTAATACGCTCATTTTCTGTAGATTTGATGTTTAATGATTAAATGATTTTTGCTTCTTTGTGGAGGAGATCAACCAGTTCGGCAACATTTGCGGGATCCACCATTTTGCAGGCAGCTTTGGGTTGCGGTGGTTCAAAAGCTACAAATTCGGTTAATGCGCCAGCCATGCTTGCTTCGACAACTTTTAAAGGTTTCTGGCGGGCCATCATGATACCGCGCATCGAAGGAATACGAGGTTCTTTTGCAATGCCTTTTTGAACGACTGCCACGAATGGCAACTGTGGCTCAACAACTTCGTAACCACCCGGAATTTCGCGGTTTACTTTAACAACATCACCGGTTGCTTCAAAACCCGAAACCGATGAAACCGAGGGCAGGTCCATGAATTCGGCTAACATCCCACCAAAAGCAGAGCCGTTATAATCGGACGATTCGATGCCGCAGAGGATAATGTCGTAGGCTTCGGTTTTTATGGCTTCCGATACCTGAAAAGCAGCAAAATAAGCATCTTTGGGTTCGGTATTTATTCTGATTGCATCGTCGGCGCCAATGGCCAGCGCTTTTCGGATGGTAGGCTCGGCGCCCTGACTTCCAACAGAAATTACCGAGATTTTGGTAATTTTTCCGGCAGAGGCTTCTTTAAGTTCGAGGGCACGGGTTAGTGCCAGTTCATCCCAGGGATTGATGATCCACTGAACGCCGGCAAGATCGATGGCGGTTTTTTCGCCGTTAAGTTTGATCTTGGTGGTCGTATCAGGAACATTGCTAATACAAACTAATATCTTCATTGTTTAGAATTTTGTAATTCGTTATTTTAATATTGATGAAAGTACAAAAGTAAAATATTTTCGATAGTTTATAAATGCGTTAAAGGTTTCACCTTTTTAAAAGGTGAAACCTTTTTTACAGTAAGGATGATTTTTTGTATTTTAGCCAATGCTTTCATTAGCAAATTTCCGGTTGACAATTAAAATCTGCAATCCAATGAAAAAGTACATCGCTGTTTTATTCGCATTTTGTGGCATTTTTTCAAATCTTTATGGTCAAATAAAAATCCAGCCCGAAACTGCCGTCAACACCGGCATCCTGTACGATTTGGTAATTCCTTTTTCAGGCATCACACGTTTTGATGGATCGGAACAATCATCCACCAACACTTTCAAGAACTGGAATCAGGTGTATTTTGAACTGAACAAGGCCACCCTGAAACCCATGGAAACACCTGCAATTTCAGAAATCAAAAAACAGGCAAAAGTTTTTGCAAACCAGGGAATTATCCCAATTGGAGCGCTTCTTTATCATTATAATTATCTCAACGAAAACCTCGAAAATTATGCTGATGGTGCAGGTAACCTGAACTTCGAAAACAAAAATATTCCTGAAAAACTGGTTTTTACATCATGCGCTTTGCGCGATAAAACCTACAACGGCAAACACCTCACTTTTACACTGCCTGAGTCGTTTGTTTTTTCAAATTTTGAAATCCTCCCACAGCAGTGGTTCATCAATTTTGATGATGGAAATACCTGGCAGCAAGTCGTTCCCGGAAAAACGCTTGAAGTTTCCTATGCTTCAACCGGAACGAAAACCATCAAACTAAAGGCTGTTTTTAAAGATGGCCCAGAAATATTCAGCAGCTTTAAATTTAATGTCATCGAACTGGTTACGCCCAATCCAACCACAACCTGGGCAGTTCAGGGAGAAATTCCTTACCAGGGTGTAGCAACTTCTGGCGAGGCTTTTATTTACCTTGCCGAGGGCCGTTCAAAAGTTGTTAAACCGATCGTGGTAAGCGAAGGAATTGATTTTGATGATGCTTTAGGCTGGGAAGAAATCTACACTTTATTAAACCAGGAAAACCTGCTCGAAAACCTCAGAGCGGAAGGATTTGATGCAGTAATCCTGAATTTTGACCAGCCACTCAATTACATGCAGCAAAATGCTTTCCTGTATGTTAAATTGCTGCAAATGGTCAACGATTCCATCGGCTATGAGCGAAAAATCGTTACTATCGGGCC
>CAYOWJ010000004.1:4705-25406 GCA_964407625.1 uncultured Lentimicrobiaceae bacterium | reverse complement strand
CAATACCTGGTTTATTTTTATAAAGATTATGATGCAAACATAGGAATGATGCTTGATGCGCTGAACCAACCATCACCAAAGCAAATGCTGTCGTATATTTATACCGACCCACCCTCGGCAACAGCCGGGAGAGACCCGCTTTATGATTCCTTCAGGCAGGAACTTCTTACCATCGGAAATTATCCGGATCAACTCAGAAAAATTGCAGTCAGTGATGGGAGTATCGAAGGAATCGGGCAACCCTTTAATGCCGGCGATCAGGTTATCAGCTACAATTATTCATTGCTTTTTACCACACTCAAAGGCAATGTCTGGTCGGTTAAAAACAATGCTTCAGGTCAGATTCTGCAGGGACAAATCAAAATACCGCTGATAATGAATAAAACGTTGAATGTCACAGTATTTTCGTCAAACCCTTACGACAACGCACCTGGCGGATACCGGACAACTTTTGCGCAAATCGATTCGATAGACCCTCCGCTTGGCAATATTATTGCACTTCACGACAACCATTGTTTTGTATCAACCGTGAGTGCGTTTGATCTGAACGTTACCGATTTGTTTTACAACATTGCAGCCGATCCGGATATCATGGAAAAAACGCCTTATGATACCATTTACTGGGCATCGCAAAACGAAGAGCACGTTCATCTTTCACCCTATCTGGCCGGAGTAATTTATGATGAAATTATAAACGCACAAAAAGAAACCCAGCAATTTACTTTGCAGCCCGGCTGGAACGAAATTTCATCGTTCCTCCAACCAACAGTTCAGGAAATCCCGGGATTGATTGCCCCGATTGGAACCGATTTCGTTATCCTCCAACACTTCGACGAAATTTACTGGCCTGCCGGAAATGTAAACACGGCCGGAGACTGGGATTTGAAAAAAGGCTATGTCATAAAAGTAAGCAATCAAACCAATCTATCCGTTCAGGGTATCGTTCCCGACATCAGAACTGTGCCGGTTACTGCGGGATGGAATCTTATTTCGGTTTTATCTAAAAAATCCAAAAATATCAATGATTTATTTGGCGAAAATCTGGGTAAGATCGAAATTATCAAAAACGCAATTTGCACCCAGGTTTACTGGCCATCGGCAGGAGTAACGAATTTAAACGCTCTCGAGTCAGGAAAGGCATATTATATAAAGGCTACCGAAGATTTTTCAATTACTTTTTAGTGAAGGATTGCGCAGTTTTGGAATTTCTTTCGCTGACTGTTAAAAACCAATAAGGCCATTTCGTTTGCTGTAAAAGCATCAGAAATGGCCTTTGTAAATCCTGAATCAGTTTATTATTTTAACCTGTTTTGCCGTTGCAGTTTGCTCAGAAAATCTGAAAGTTCGACAGCCTTTTGAGTTCCTATCAGAATGTTCTTTCCGGATTTTAACTGCAATTGCAGGCCTTTATCTCCGGCAACATTGTAAGCCTTTCCTTTTTTGCCAAATTTAATACCCCAGCCCCCATAATCTCTTATTGGCTTGTATGTTATCACTTCAAATTTTTCGATTTTATCCCAACCAATCTGTTGGAATTTAAAATGAAACGGAAAAAATCTGAAAGCTATTCTTCGCTTGTCAATTTCTATGGTCAGTTTTGCAAAACCAAACAATAAAAAAACCAATAAAAACAGGAATACCACCAATGCAAAAGCCACAGTCAAGCCAGTGTCGCTCATCGGATTATTCCCAAAAGGCTTACCTTGAATAATCTGACGATAAAATCCTAATCCGAATATCCCAATCACAACTAAACCTGAAATGATTAAACCAATCCAGATTGCGGGTTCCTTAAATTTTTGATTTTCTCTATAGTTCATCATCTGGTTTATTTTCTATTTCCGGGATTTGTTCATTGAATTTACTTCGTCCTGCTTTTTTTAAAGCCTGGTCCAAAATCCACTCGATCTGTCCATTTGCACTCCTGAATTCATCAGCAGCCCATTTTTCGAGGCGCTCGTAAACATCCGGATCAAGCCGAAGTACAAATGTTTTTTTGGTGGCCATTGGTTTTATTGGTGTAAAGTTCCAGTGTTAACAACCGGGCTGGCATCTTTATCCGAGCAAAGCACAACCATGAGGTTGCTTACCATGGCTGCTTTCTTTTCGTCGTCCATGTCGATAATTTTCTTTTTGGCCAGTTGATCAAGGGCCATTTCGACCATGCTAACAGCGCCTTCGACAATTTTGAAACGGGCTGCAACGATTGCTGTCGCCTGCTGACGACGCAACATGGCACCTGCAATTTCGCTGGCATAAGCCAGGTAACTGATCCGAGCTTCATGAACCAGGATTCCTGCAATAGCAAGCCTTTCCGAAAGTTCATCCTCCAGTTTCTGATTGACTTCTTCACCGCCTCCACGTAAAGTAATTTCGGCACCTTCGTCATCAAAATTATCGTAAGGGTAATGGCCTGCAAGTTTCCTGATGGCTGATTCGCTTTGAATATCCACAAAATGGCCATAATCGTCCACCTCGAAAGCAGCTTTAAACGTATCTTCAACCTTCCAAACCAAAACAATCCCAATCATGATCGGGTTTCCAAGTTTGTCGTTTACCTTAATGGGCTCACTGTTGAGGTTGCGCGCACGGAGCGAAATTCGTTTCCTCGTAAAAAAAGGATTCAGCCAGAAAAAACCATTGGTTTTAACAGTTCCTTTGTAGGCGCCAAAAAGCATCAGCACCGAAGATTCGTTGGGATTTACTACCGAAAAACCGGTGGCCAGAAATACTCCAACAACAATAAAGGCAATCAGCCAAAGCATCTGGGTGGCTATTATTCCCAGCACCGGTCCAATTATCAGTATCAGCGCAATTATCAGCATGATGTAACCTGACATTGGTTTGTAATTTGTTTCGTTTTTCATGTTTTTAAAATTTAGATTAGTTTCAATTTAATATCAATTTGATATTGCAAATGTAAATCAGAAAAATCCATTTGTCAAGCAAAATTTAAAAAATATTTACACCACATCATAACTAATTGATTTTCATCATAAACTTAATGACGGCTAAAATTGTCTTTCATCAAAAAAGCATAAATTTGCCGAAATTTCAAATTCGAAATGAAGAAATATAAACACATTTTTTTTGACCTCGACCGTACTTTGTGGGATTTTGATAAAAATGCCCATGAAGCCTTCCACGATATTTACGAAAAATACCATCTTTCCGAAAAAGGGGTAAATAGTTTTGAGGCTTTTACCGAAAGCTACCTACGCCACAATACAGAACTCTGGGCACTTTATGTTGAAGGGAAAATTGAAAAAAGTTACCTCACTTCACGCAGATTTGAAGTTACATTGCTCGATTTTGGGATTGATGACCCAGGATTAGCCAAACAAATTGGCATCGATTACATCACCATCAGCCCGAAAAAAACCAATCTTTTCCCCAACTCCATCGAAACACTCGAATATCTGTTTAAAAGATACCCGCTGCATATCATCACCAATGGCTTTGAAGAAGTTCAGTTTCATAAATTGCATAATTCAGGCCTTGATAAATATTTCGATAAAGTGATCACTTCCGAAGCTGCCGGATGTAAAAAACCCGATGACTGTATTTTTAAATATGCTCTCGAAACAGCCAACGCCCTGCCGCAGGAAAGCCTGATGATTGGCGATGATATTGAGGTTGATATTTTGGGTGCTCAAAATAACGGGATGGATACTGTTTTTTTTAACCCTAACAAAATTGAGCACAATGGAGGCATCCAATCAGAAATATTTGATTTGATCGAATTAAAAAACCTGATCTAAGAATTTTGAAAACCCACCAAAAATTATGAATAAAAGCACTTTACTCCTGTTAATGGCGATTGCAGTCGCTTTTGCCTGTCATCGTAAGCCAGATGAAAAATACAAACCAGAATATTCGATGATTGAACAGTCGAAAACCATCGGTGATACTGCCTATTTTTCGATCGATCTGCAATATCCTTTGTTCAACTCAACAGACAATTCCAAAAACACAAGCCTGGATTTGCTCAATAAACGGATGGAGGCATTCCTGGATACTGCCGCAAATTATTATTGGGGAACTGATGAAGATGGCGCACGGAAAGTGATCGACGAAACTGGTGCACACGGAAAGTATGAATTGCTGAACCGCTATGAGGCTTTAAGTAAAGACGTAAATCTGATTAGCGTGAAATTCGAAACCTACAGTTATGCGCTTGGGGCACATGGTTTTACAGCAATCACCACTTTTAATTTTGATGTAAAGAACGGTAAATTTCTAAAACTTACCGATTTCCTCAGTATCAACACTGCTGAAGAGCAAAATACTTTAAATGCCCTGCTGGTAAAATATCTCGAAAATCCTCAGCAATGTTTCGACAAAGAGCCATCGGCCGGAAAGGATTTTGAGAATTTTGGAGTGACCATGGAAAACATGATTTTTTATTTTGAAGCTTACGAATTGGGTGCTTATTATTGTGGCGCTGCAGCTATTAAAATTCCAATAAAGGTTTTGAAAGAATCCGGAATTTGGAAATGGCAGGAAAACACTCCAGAAGCTAAAACAGCCTAAAACCTCCCGATTACCGTAACATTACCAGTAACTTTCTGGTTTTTAATAACTTCAATTTTTGTTCCTAATGGAAGGAATAAATCAACCCTTGAACCAAATTTTATAAATCCAAGTTCTTCACCTTGATTAACTGCAGTATTCGGCCTTGCATAGCAAACAATTCGTTGAGCCACTGCTCCGGCAATCTGACGGATTAAAATGGATTGGTTTTGCGGCCTGGCAACTACAACAGTTGTGCGTTCGTTTAAGTCGGACGATTTAGGATGCCAGGCTACCAGGAACTTGCCGGGGTGATATTTGACAAACTTAACAGTTCCTTTTACAGGAAACCAGTTTTTATGGACATTTAGCGGTGACATAAAAACTGAAACCTGCAACCGCTTGTCTTTAAAGAATTCCTTTTCAACAACCTCTTCGATAACCACAATTTTACCGTCAGCCGGAGCTAAAATTACATTTTCGTTATGAACTACCGGACGTTTTGGATTGCGGAAAAATCGCAAAATAAAGAGAAAAAAAATAAATACTGCAAAGTACAGTAAAAAGTGAAAAAATGTTTGTTGCGGTAAAAACCAATCAACTATTGCAAGAGTGACGGTAAGAAATACAAAAACAACCAAAATAATTTTATATCCTTCTTTGTGAATTCGCATTAATTTATGAGCATTAGATAAACAAATACTGCCGGAGCAGCCAGAAAAACCGCATCAAATCTGTCGAGAAGGCCGCCATGACCTGGCAAAAAACTGCCAGAGTCTTTAATATTTAAACTTCTTTTGAACAACGACTCGACTAAGTCGCCAAAAGTACCAAAAATCATTATTATCGCCGCAATTATCAACCAATTATTCAAATCCAATTCTTTAAAGAAAAACGAAATCCCCCACGCGGTTAACAATCCAAACGCAAAACCACCAATGGAACCTTCCCATGATTTTTTTGGTGAAATGCGCTCAAATAGCCGGATTTTGCCAATGCTGCTCCCAACAAGATACGCCAATGAGTCGTTAACCCATAAAATAAGGAAAAATCCAATCAATACTTCATAATTCCCATTTGAGAAATCGAAATGTGGTGTGTAAAAGAAATTCAGCATCGAAAAAGGCAAGGCAATGTAAAAAACTCCGGCAAGAGTCATCGAAATATTCAGGAATGGGGTTGTTTTATTACGGTACATTTCGGCAATAAAAACAAATCCTGCCAGCAGGAAAATGATGGCTAACAGATTTGCACTTACCAGTCCGAGTGATGATAAAGAGGATAGGATAAACAGCAATGCTCCTGTGAAAATCCCCAGTTTAGTTTGGATTTTGATGGATAGTCCTGAATCAGCGAGCTTATAAAACTCCAACATGGTAAAAATTGTAACTACCAGGAAGAGAAGTGAAAACAAATAATGACTGATGAGAATAGAACCAATTATCGAAATTGCAAAGACGATCCCGGTAATTGTTCTAACAATAAAATTATTCACCTTTGTGGAATTCGTGAATGAAGTTTTTAGCTAATTCAAAATTTTCGGTTTCGACATAAAGCTCAACTTCGCCCAATAAAAACTCAGAGTCTGATTGGTTCAAAATCACGCTTTCGATTCCGCTTTGATCCAGAATTCCTTTCACCAATTCAACCTGATATAACTGACCGGCAGAATAAACCTTTAACCAATTGTCTTCCATAGCTTTAAATTTAGATAATTATTAAAATCAAATCCTTTAATTACTTTCTACCAAAAGTACATAAATTTCCTTAGGCCCATGCGCACCCATTACCAGTGTTTTTTCGATGTCAGCAGTCCGGCTTGGGCCGGTAATTACCGTAATCATCGAAGGAATTACATTTTGATATTTGATTTTGAGTTGGGCAAAGGCATCTTTTAAATCGGGAACAAGCTGGGTTGTGTAGGCCACGACAATATGAATTTCAGGAAAAACATTGAGCCTTCTTCCGGATAGCTGACGCGAAGAAATCATAATGCTGCCTAATCTGGAAACCAGGAATTCGCAAAGGGTAATTCCTACTTTTACATTTTGAAATTCGGTGGCAGTTTCATTGAGGACAATGCCATGCTCCTCCAGAAGCATTCTCAGCCGCTCTTCGATGCAAAATACCTCTTCCAGCTTATTCTGATCGATGAGATATTTCAGTTTTTCGGCCATTTCAGCTTCATTTTCACAATAGATGAACTTGCCGGCGACTTTGGTAAATTCCTGCGCAAAGGTCACATCAAGGCTTTCGCGTAAAGGCAAAAATACTGATGACTCAAAATCTACATTTGGAAAAGGTACCGCAGTTTTCTCGATTAAAGCGTTGCGGATGCTCTTGAAAATCTTTTCACGTGTTGTAGTTTCGTCCATCAGTATTTTTCTGTTCATTAAACAAAAATACTAAACTTTTCCTGTAGCGTCCTTTTTATTATTGGTTTTGGTTTCACTTTTAGAAGCGATAAGACCAGCATTGCCTGCTTCTGCTTCCTGTTGTGCAACTTCATCCCTGACCTGCTGTATCCGTTTTTTCATTTTATCTTTATCGCGTTCGTCTTCAAGCGCATTTTCGATATCCCTTTTAAAGGTGCGTTTTCCAAAAATTAATTCGAGATCCTCACGGAAAATTACTTCCCTTTCTAAAAGCAAATTCGCAAGTTTATCAACTTTTTCTTTGTTATCTTTTAAAATTTGGACAGCTCTGTCATAGGCCTGTTCAATCATCAGATGGACTTCCTGATCGATGGTTTCGGCAGTTTTTTCGCTGTACGGTTTGGTTAATGCATATTCCTGCTGACCACTTGAATCGTAAAAGCTAATGTTTCCTACCTTTTTATTCAAACCATAAAACATAACCATGGCATAAGCTTGTTTGGTCACTCTTTCGAGGTCGTTTAAAGCTCCGGTAGAAATTTTTCCGAAGTTAATTTCTTCAGAAGCGCGGCCACCCAAAGTTGACGTCATTTCGTCATTCATTTGTTCGGTAGTAGTGATCTGGCGTTCTTCAGGAAGGTACCATGCTGCGCCCAGAGCCTTGCCACGGGGAACAATGGTGACTTTTACCAATGGAGAAGCATACTCAAGTAACCAGCTAACGGCAGCATGGCCAGCTTCATGATAGGCGATTGTTTTCTTTTCGTCCAGTGAAATGATTTTATTCCGCTTTTCAAGGCCACCAACGATTCTGTCGATCGCATCCATAAAATCCTGCTTATCAACGATTGTTTTGCCTTTTCGTGCACCGATAAGCGCCGATTCGTTACAAACGTTTGCAATATCAGCACCTGAAAAGCCGGGAGTTTGTTTGGCAAGAAAATCGACTTCAACCGAATCGTCAAATTTGATAGGTTTAAGATGGACGAGAAAAATTGCTTTTCGTTCTTCAAGATCGGGCAACTCAACATGAATCTGACGGTCGAAACGTCCTGCACGCAAAAGCGCACGGTCGAGAATATCGGCACGATTGGTTGCGGCAAGAATAATTACGCCTGCATTTGTTCCAAAGCCGTCCATCTCGGTGAGAAGCTGGTTGAGGGTATTTTCGCGTTCGTCATTTGCACCAGTCATCGCATTTTTACCTCTTGCACGACCGATGGCATCGATCTCATCGATAAAAATGATACAGGGAGCTTTATCTTTTGCCTGCCTGAATAAATCACGAACTCTGGAAGCTCCGACACCAACAAACATTTCGACAAAGTCGGAACCTGATATCGAGAAAAAAGGAACGTTTGCTTCGCCGGCAACAGATTTGGCCAACAAGGTTTTTCCGGTTCCAGGAGGGCCTACCAACAACGCGCCTTTAGGGATTTTGCCTCCAAGATCGGTATATTTGCTGGGATTCTTTAAAAAATCAACAATCTCCATGACTTCAATCTTCGCTTCTTCAAGGCCGGCAACATCTTTAAAAGTAATTTTAACATTGGTGTCTTTATCAAAAAGTGTAGCTTTTGATTTCCCGATATTAAAAATCTGGCCGCCACCAGCGCCACCACGACTCATCATTCGCATAATAAAAAACCAAACGCCCACAAGAAAAAGCAATGGAATAATATAACCAAGAATATCTCCACCCCAGTTTTTCCGTATTTCATTTTGTATGTAAACAGGCTCGGTGAGGTCTTTTTGAACTTCCTCTACATTTTTTTCGAACGATTCAACGGCTCCGATGGTAAGCACATATTGAGGAGATTTTCCAAATAATTCAGGTTTTGAATCTTTTAAAATATCCTTGTAACGCTCCTTTGTCAGACTGTCGGGTTTGATGTAAATTTCGGCAATTTCACGATTAACCAAAACAATTTTTAAAACATCTTCATCGGAAAGCATGTTTTTTAAATCGCCCCAGTTGGTTTCCTTTACAGTACCTTCGTTGTTGAAAAAGAATATGGCGATAAAAACGAAAGCAATGATGGAATACACCCAATAAAAATTGAATTTACCTTTATCACCACCAGTTTTTTTGGGATTCATAAAATTACGGAAGGGGTCGTTTTTCGGTTCGCCCTCAGGCTTGCTTTTATCTTCTTTGTTTTCTGTCATTTTATCAAAACTAAAATCATGTTTATTCTTCAATTCTTCTCACCTTTGAATCTGCCCAAAGCCCTTCAAGGTTATAAAAACGGCGGGTTTGATCGTTAAAGACATGAACTACAACGTTTACATAATCCAGTAAAATCCATTCGGCATTCAGATACCCTTCTTTGTGCCAGGCATTTTGCCCGGTGGCTTTTTTTACAAATTCTTCAACTGCATCGGCAATTGCACTAATATGTGTGTTTGAGGTGCCGTGACAGATTATAAAATGCTCACATACAGCATTTTTAATGCTTTTTAAATCCAGGTCAACAATATTTAATGCTTTCTTTTCCTGCATTCCTGCTATCACAACGTCAACCAATTTGGTTGATTCCAATGTCTCTTTTTGCTCAATCATTTATTTAATTTAATATTTCAGGCAAAAGTAAGTAATTTTGAAAAGCTAAAATGAAGGTCAATGACGTACTTTACAAAACTTTGCCAAATTAAGGCATGCCTGTGATCAAAAACAATGCCTCAAAAACCTTGATGATAATTTTATAATGCAGATTATTGATATAAACACATCATTAAAAAGTATGTTCACATGAAAATTGATTCAAAAAACAGAAAGATTCACAGTTTTAAGTCGCTTTCTTCGACAAACGACTTAGCCCGGGAGATGCTTGCCAAGGGCAAACCAACCGAAGGAACCATGATTATTACTGCCGCTCAGACTCATGGAAAAGGGACAGGCATGAACACCTGGGAAAGTGAACCCGGAAAAAATATTTTAGCCAGCATCATTTTGTATCCTGACTTTTTGCCAGCCGACAAACAGTTTTTATTGAATAAATGTGTTTCGCTGGCAGTACTAAAATGCATCAAACATTTTTTGCCTGATGAAAATATCTCGATAAAATGGCCTAATGATCTTTATGCCGGAACAAAAAAAATCGGTGGCATCCTGATACAAAATACCATTTCCGGTCATCATTTTCAAAATTGTATTGTAGGAGTCGGGTTGAATATTAATCAGGAAAAATTTAGTGAAAGCCTCCCAAATCCCTGTTCTATAAAACAACTCACCGGCATGGAGGTACCTTTAAAGAAGGTAATCGAAACTTTGGATGATTTTGTTCATGAAGAATATTCAAATCTGGCAAAAGGTTACATTGATGAAATGAATGCTGAATATCTGCAAAACCTGCTGAATTATCAGAAGGCAGCAAAATACAAGGCAGGTGATGAAATATTTGAAGGAGTAATTTGTGGCGTTTCAGAATTTGGAAAATTACAGGTAACAGTTGGAGATAGAACAAGCGCATTCGATTTTAAAGAAATAGTATTTTTATTTGATTAATGATTTGTCAGGTATGAAAATTTATGAATTGGCCCGGATAATTGAAGAGCTTGCACCGCTTGCGCTCCAGGAAACTTACGATAATGCAGGTTTGATTATTGGTTCTCCCGATTGGCAAATTTCAGGGGCTCTCATCACCCTGGATGTAACCGAAGCTGTGATTGAGGAAGCTGTAAAAACCAAAAGCAATCTCATCATTGCCCATCATCCGTTGATTTTTAAAGGCCTCAAAAAGTTAACCGGTAAAAACCCGGTCGAAAGGATGGTTGCAAATTGTATAAAAAACGACATCGCTATTTATGCTGCTCACACCAACCTCGACAATATTTCTACCGGCGTCAATGCGATGATTTGCGAAAAAATCGGACTAATCAATCGTCAGATACTTGCTGCGAAATCATCAATGTTAAAAAAAATCGTCACTTTTTGTCCGGTTCATTTGGCCGGGAAAGTCCGTAACGCCATGTTTGATGCCGGCGCCGGTCATATCGGCCAATACGACAGTTGCAGTTTTAACCTTTCAGGCCAGGGAACTTTCAGGGCGCTCGAAGGAGCGGATCCTTTTGTTGGTGAAATCGATAAATTGCATGTCGAAAATGAAACAAGAATCGAAATAATCTATCCGCTTTACAAGGAATCTCAGATCATAAGCGCGATGCTTGACGCCCATCCTTACGAAGAAGTGGCGTATGATATTTATCCGCTCTCAAACGAAATAAAAAGCATTGGAGCCGGAATGACCGGTGAACTGGAAATCCCTGAAAATGCCATTGATTTTCTGAAAAGGATAAAAAATATTTTTGGTGCCGGATGCGTAAAACATACAGCCATCGTTAGTGAAAAGGTTCAGAAAATCGCTGTTTGTGGCGGTAGCGGCAGTTTTCTGATCAATGATGCGATCAGGGCCGGGGCTGATGTTTTTATTACCGGCGACATCAAATATCATGAGTTTTTTGATGCCGATCAAAAAATGATCATTGCGGATATTGGCCATTATGAGAGTGAACAATTTACAAGAGAATTATTAATGAGCATCATAAAGAAAAAAAATCCTACTTTTGCCGTTCGTATTTCCGGGATAAATACAAATCCGATACAATACATTTAAGCATTTAAGACGTTAAATTTTAGCATATTACTATTTAGAAGTTCAGTAAAAGGTCAATATTATGGAGAAGACATTAAAAGGTAACAAAACTGATGAAACTCAGGTTGAAAATCTTGAACTATCGATTGAGCGTAAACTCATGACGCTGTACAGTTTGCAACAAATTGATTCGCAAATTGATAAAATTAAAATTATAAGAGGCGAACTTCCACTTGAAGTTCAGGACCTTGAGGATGAAATTATTGGCTTGCAAACGCGAATAGAGAAATTTGATGAAGAAGTTAAAACTTACGAAAAACAAATCGCCGAGAAAAAACTATCCATCAAAGAAAGTAATGCGCTGATTAAAAAATATGAAGAACAGCAGATGAATGTTCGCAACAACCGCGAATACGATTCAATTACCAAGGAGATTGATTTTCAAAACCTCGAAATACAACTCTCCGAAAAAAGAATTAAAGAATACACCTTTAACCTTGAAGCAAAACTTGACCAGATCAGAGAATCGAAGAGTTTATTAAAAGAGCGTGAATCGGACCTCAGGATCAAAAAAGCAGAGTTAAACGACATTGTTGAGGAAACTGAAAAGGAAGAAAATGCTTTGATTAAAAAATCGAAGGAATACAACACCCTGATCGAAGAAAGACTTGTGATGGCCTATAACCGTATCAGGCTCAATGCACGCAACGGGCTTGGTGTTGTTCAGATCGAGCGGGATGCCTGCGGTGGATGTTTCAACAAAATCCCACCTCAACATCAACTCGACATCAGAATGCATAAAAAAATCATCGTTTGCGAATATTGTGGAAGAATCCTGGTTGACGACGAAATTGCAAATGCTGTTAAAGGCGAAAAATAAGAAATCGAAATCAGAATGATAAAAAAAGGAGTGGTTTTGGCCACTCCTTTTTATTTAACAATCAAATTGTTTTATTCAAACCGATAACCAAAAGTAAACATCAGATTGTAGTAATTAAAATCCTGTTTAACCGGGTCGACAACAACATTTTCGGTTCCGTAAAGGAAGTAATCCGACGAAGATTGGGAATACGAAAAAGAAGCATCCATATAAAAAGCATCACTTCTGAAGCCAAGCCCACCAGAAAGGGATTGCATTTTTGCATCATTAATTCCGGATTTAAAAGGACTTCCATAATTTGAGTAGCCACCTCTTACCTGTAACATATCAAATCGCCACTCAGCCCCGAGCCTTAAATTCCCTGCACTGGTGTAACTGCTGCTGATGGCATCATTTTCGTCATAAAAATTGTAATCACCAGCCCTTAACTTCGCTTTAGAATAATCGACATATTCGTAATCGGCACTAACCAAACCGCGGTTTCCAATGATGAAGGCCGCACTGGCTATTGTTCTCCATGGTGTTTGCAAATCGTATTCATAGTTGCCATAAGGCGAATCGGCGTAATAATAATCCCCATTTGCATAATAAGCGTCAATCCCCGAATTCCAGCTATCGTGCATGTTGTTGAACCACGAAGGTGAATGATAGGCCAACCCCAGCCGCAACCACGGCATCACTTTGGCAATAGCTCCAACTTTAATATTAAAACCCGAACCTTTTGTCTCGAGGTTTTCACGTAAACCAAATTCTTTGAGGTCCCTTTCAGGATTCTGGTTGATTTCGCTGTAGGTCGAAGTACGGTAATACCTGATGTAGGGGAACCCGAGCGTTGCACCAAAGTAAATCCGATCGCTGATATTCATCCCTCCCGACAACACCCATTCGTTCATCGAGCCTTTGGTTTCGATGGATTTACGCTGCAAAGTGCTTGTAAATCCACCTAAGTAATCGTAGGCATCCATGTAAATAAAATCATCTGCACCGGGAATAGTATCAATAAGGTAGGTATCAAAAGCCAGCCGGGTATCAAATTCATTCAAAAATTCTGGATTTATACCATTTGAGTAATCGAGATAAGCATCCAGTAGCGAATTTTGATTATTTATTCCCTGCATTTGTTCCCTGTTATTAAAATCCTTCAAACGGTTTATTCCAAATCCAAACTGATAATTTTCGACTGGCAGCCTGTCGAGGCGATCGTTTGGTTTCATAGCCAACACAACACCTGCATTTCCGAGCGCAAAATTATTCCGGCCGTCATCCATAGTGATTCCGTTGTATGAACTTTTGGAATTACCAAAATAAATGGATGGAGTGATGGAAAAATCAGATTTTTTATATAATCCTATCCCTGCCGGATTTCCACTCAGGGACGTAAAATCAGCTCCAACTGCGCCATAGGCTCCGCTGAGCCCGGCATAACGGGCGGTACCCATTATCGAAATATTGGAATACCTGAGCGCATCTTCTTCATTTTGTGCGAATGAAACCATTCCGGCAAAAAAAACCAATCCTGCTGTTAAAATGAAATTTCTCATTTTATCAAAATTTAATGGATTAAAAAGCTAAAGAAAAGACTTATTGTTACCTGCGGCCACTTCCTCCCGAAGATCCTCCGGAAGAACGGCTTGATCCACCGGATGAGCCTCCTGACGAACTACCCGATGAACTACCTGATGAACGGCTTCCGCCGCTTGAAGGTGAAACACTGCTGCCCGACCGTGCCGGTGTTGAACTACTTCCGCTTGAGCGGGAGGGTGAAGAGTAACTGCTCCCCGATCTGGCTGGAGTTGATGTTCCACCACCCGATTTTGAAGGGCTGACAGTGCTGCTGTTTGAGCGGCCTGGCGTTGAAAAACTATTATTCGACTTTGAAGGAGTATAATAATTTCTCGATTTATCACTCTGAGTCTGAACATTTGAGTTCCGTGTATTTGTATTTGCAGGTTGAGTATTGGCTCTTGTATTCGGCGAATTTGGAACCGTGTACTCATTACTCGAACGTGGTTTATTATAATTTGGAGAATTGTAATTTTTAGGCTGGGCACTGCGTTGCGTCTCGGCTGTAGCAGGCTTTGCATATTTTTTGCTCCGCGAATACACATTGTTTTCATTGCTGCTAGCAGCAGGTTTTGTGTATTTTGTGCCACCTGATACATTTTCGGGGGTGCGTACAGTTCTCTGATTGTTGGGAACCTCCTGCGGTGTACTTAATGGTTTTGTAATCTTTTGTGATTGAATTTCACCACTATTCCGCTCATTTCTTAAAGTGGTTTGTTGCTGACTCTTTGCATTTGTTGAAACATTAGCACCTTCCTGAGGTTTTACCAGTTTATCGGATGTTACAGTTCCAGAAACGCCATTCGATCCGCTACTTCCAATTGTTTCGTTATTGATAGCTGTTGGTTGAATTTCCCTTGAAGTCCTGCCATTTTCAGGGGTAATTACCGCTTTTGTTGCAGATGTTCCGCCGGCAACTTCTGAGCCGGTCATCCGGTTGTCGCGACCTGAAGAATAGCCTGTGGTAAGTTTATCCTGATCGTCGATGCTGCCAGCCCGTGAATCACGGCTATCGCCACCCTGACTGATCTGGCTTCCACTTCTCGAATTCCGTGGACCATAATAATTGCCTGAATAATAGCCGCCATCGGATGGGTAATAACCACCGCTTCCGGCATAATATCCATCATAATAACCACACCAATAACTTCCTCCATAATAAGGATACCCATAATATGGATAATAACCATAACCATAATAAGGATAATACCACGGATCGTAATACCACGGATCGTAGTAATACGGATAGCCCATACCCCATCCAAGACTCATCGAAAAACCTGCGTAAGGCATTCCATAACCATAGCCCACCGACATTCCGAAGCCAGAATAAGGGCTGTAACCAATGCCGGTGTAAATTGGTGAGTAGTATCCGGCATCAACATAAGAGCCATTGAAATGGTTTATTCTTGAAGCATAATCATAATCATAATAATCGTCGGTACCTTCTTCGACATAATAATATTCATCGGATGACTCGCTGGAAGGAGATGGCAAGGTTTCTTCAGAATAAGTAGCTGTATTATCCTGGCCTTCCACATATTTCACTTCCGGATCAGAAGTTTGTGTGAAGCGCTCTGTTTCTGCATTATTACCATAATTTAATCCCGGATTAGTATTTTCCTGTGATGATAATGTACTCTTTCCGGCAGCATTTTTCGGTGTGTAATACACATCATCGTAAGCCGAAGTAGCCACGTAGGATGTTTGACAAGCTGAGAGTATCAAAGCCGAGATGATTAATAATCCTAAATTTTTCATTTTGTACCTCCAAACTGATTTATTGTAAAAATGCTGATTAACATGTGCCCTTTTGATAATTTACTATTTTTGCAACCTTTCAAAAGCATAAAAAAATATTCAAATATTATACCAAAAAAACAAATGGCAAAAGATTTTCCAACCCGTGCTGAAAATTACGCACAATGGTACAACGATTTGGTAATAAAGGCCGATCTGGCCGATAATTCTGCAGTTAGAGGCTGCATGGTGATTAAACCTTATGGCTATGCCATCTGGGAAAAAATTCAGGCTACGCTTGATAAAATGTTCAAGGATACCGGGCATTCCAATGCTTATTTTCCGCTGTTTATCCCAAAATCTTTTTTTAGTAAAGAAGCCAATCATGTTGAAGGTTTTGCCAAAGAATGTGCCGTAGTTACGCACTACAGGCTTAAAAAATCAGACGACGGCAAAAGCATTGTTGTTGACGAAGATGCAAAACTTGAAGAAGAGCTGATCGTGCGCCCAACTTCTGAAACCATTATCTGGGACACCTACCGGACCTGGATTCAGTCGTACCGCGATTTACCGCTTTTGATTAACCAATGGGCTAATGTTGTAAGATGGGAAATGCGTACCAGGCTTTTTCTGCGAACAGCCGAATTCCTTTGGCAGGAAGGTCACACCGCTCATGCCACCAAAGATGAAGCCATCGAGGAAACCGAAAAAATATTGAATATTTATGCCAACTTTGCCGAAAACTGGATGGCTGTTCCGGTTATCAAAGGTGTAAAATCGCCCAACGAAAGGTTTGCGGGTGCAGTTGAAACCTATTGCATCGAAGCTTTAATGCAGGATGGAAAAGCACTTCAGGCCGGGACTTCACACTTTTTGGGACAAAATTTCGCCAAGGCTTTTGATGTAAAATTTCTTTCGAAAGAAAATAAACTCGATTATGTCTGGGCTACTTCATGGGGTGTTTCCACACGGCTGATGGGTGCGCTTATTATGGCTCATTCCGACGATAACGGACTTGTTCTGCCTCCAAAGCTTGCTCCTATTCAGGTTGTTATTGTTCCGATTTATAAAAAACCAGAGCAATTGGCTGAGATTTCCGAAAAAGCTGAAATCATCAAAAAAGCGCTTGTTGCAAAAGGAATTTCGGTAAAATATGACGACCGCGACACCCAAAAACCAGGCTGGAAATTTGCCGAATACGAATTTAAAGGTGTTCCCGTGAGAATAGCTATCGGGCCAAGAGACATCGAAAATGGCACGGTTGAAGTTGCACGGCGCGACACGCTCGAAAAAGAAACGTACCAGATGATCGATATTGAGACCAAAATCGAAAATCTCCTGGTTCAGATTCAGGATAATATTTACAAAAAGGCATTTTCGTTCAGAGCTGAAAACACCTTCCATGTTGATACCTGGGATGAATTTAAAGATCAGATCGAAAAAGGTGGTTTTGTTTTTGCCCATTGGGACGGTACTTCTGAAACTGAGCAGGCAATAAAAGAAGAAACCAAAGCTACCATTCGCGCTATTCCGCTAAACAACCCGCAGGAAGAAGGAAAATGTGTTTACTCGGGCAAACCGAGTAAAGAAAAGGTAATTTTCGCAAAATCATACTAATCCAGTTTTATCAGACGGCCGCTGCTGTGGTAATCTTCGATGATTTTTAAAGGTTCACCACGATAATAAACATTGCCAATACCTGTAATTTTCGCGTCGAGCAATTTTTCCCCGCTGCTGATGTAGCAGTCGTTTGTACTGTTGCTGTTGATGATCATAAAAATCGGGTAAAAAGCGGTGCAATCCATTGGGCCATAAGCGGAAGTATAAAAAATCCCGGTGTGCGCTTTCCCTCGGATAAACACCTGGGAAGTTCCGCTGTTGTAGGAAACATTCAGCCGGAAGACGCTAAAAGTAAGATCAACTTTGCCGGTATTTTCCGAGATGTAAACCTTTACATTTTCCAGTCTCAACGAATCGGCACAGGTAACTTTTCCATGACTATAAATTTCGAGCGTATCGAATTTTGGAATAGTGAGCGTTACAGCCACACCTTTCCAGGGATCTTTAAACATTGGGCAGGTGCTTTCGTTGCGGATGACCAGTTTGTTCAGCCCGATTCTGGTGGTTATCATCGGGATGATATTTTCGCCTGCTTCAATTTTCACTTCATAGCTTTCGCCTTGAACAATATGAAGATCAATGTTGTCGTAAACGGCCACATTTCTGAACGAATACAGTTCCCGCCGCTCACTTGAAGGCGTTCCAGAGCCGCTCCAGCATTCGTTAAATTTATCTTTTATGCAGGAGTTTATCACCACTGACAAAATCCCCACGAGTGACATCATCAAAATGATATGTAAATTTTTGTTTTTCATATTAAAGGATAATCCCAACCCCAACCGATAAATAATCAGCCCTGGCATAATAGGTTTTCAAAGTAAGATTAAGTACCAGATATTTAAAAACGGCATAGTTTAGCCCGATTTTATTATAAACCAGCCCATCGCTTTTATCGATAGTTTTAACATAATAACCAAAAGCACCAAAAAGCGACAGTTTCGAAAAAACCCACTCATGCCCTGCTACAATTCCATATTTCACAATTTCCTCATCGCTGTAAATCCTGGTTTCTTTGCGTCCCAAAATCACCCTGACCGACTCGTCTAAAATGGCGTCACAACCCAGGTAAATCCTGTTAAAATTATTGTAGAATATCGAAAAATCAGCACTTCCCACCACAACACGATAATGGTTTTCGTAATCCCTTTCTATTTGTTTGGTGGCCTGTGAAGCCATCATCCGAAAATGAACTTTTCCTTTACGCCGGATAATTTGCTGAGGTTTAACATAGTCGATTTCCTCATCGTTAAGTTTTATGTCGATGCCGGCGAAAATTGCCGGCTCATTAATGCCAAAATTTGGTGTCCGGATAGTTCCATTTGAAGCATGAAACATCGAAAACCCGGCATTCATCCAGGTTTGGGCATCCAGTTTCCAGCGCGCCTGAAGCTGAAAATTTACGGCAGCATTCCAGTTTGAGCCGATAGCCAGGTTTTTATAATTTTCCAAACGATCGAACTTTTTGCTGAAATAGGCAACCCCAAGGCCAATTTTAAAATCGAAGAAAAATTTTTTATGCGACACCAACGGAAAATTCATCCAGGGGTAAACAGCGTTCATGTGTCCCAGGTATTTTGTGGTGCCAAAATCGGTGTAACGATAAGTGAGCCCAATGCGGGGATAATGGTAGTGATACTGCCAGCCCTTTTTGCCGTTGGTTTGTTTCCAGATCGAAAATTCGGCCGACCGGTAAAAGCTACTGGTAAGCGCCCAGATTTCGGTGTGATGCGGAATTAAGTATCCATAATTAACCTTTGCTCCGATAAAAAATAATGAAGTGCTGTTGGTTTTACTTTCCTGGGCCAAAAGCCCCGGAACAACAAGCCAGTTGAACATGATAACGATAAAAATGAAGCCGGTTTTATTAAGAATTTTCAATGTTTTTTTGCGATTTTCTGATTCTATATTTGATCAGGATTCCGGCAAAAATAGAATAATTCGGTCAACTAAAAAGGCAATCCCGTTATCAGGATTGCCTTCGTTGAGTAATCAAAAAATTAAAATTATTTAAAAGCATTTTCAAATTCATCGTCAAAACGCTTGTTCACGATATCGCAGCCATGGCCGAACATCCGGTTAAAATTATCGTGTTCGGTAAAATGAAGCCTGTATTTCCTGGTTTCCGGATTTGATGCAGGCGGGAACAACGTGAAAGCCTCCCACAGTGCACCTTCCATGTCCGAAATTCCGTTTACACCAAATTTTGCCATCAAATCAATCAACTGCTGCGGCGAAGTTTTTTCGGTTGCAGCTTCGGTTTCCTTTTCAAATTTGATGATATGCTTTTGCGTATTTGTAAAACTGCCACCAATCTCGAAAGGCAATGAAGCCGGTAAAACCAGGTTGGCAGTTTTAGCGGTTTCTGTTAAAAAATAATCCTGTACAACAACAAAATCAAGCTTTTCAAACCACGTTTCAACTTCTGGCCTATTGATGGCGCAACCTAGCGGATCTTCTCCAAAAATGAAAATATTTTTAAGCTGATGCGTTTTTAATAGTTGATAGGGGCTGTTGATGACCGAAGGAACATCAGAAACTTTCCATTTTTTTCTTAATTTATCAACAACCTGCGGATCGTCGTATGGCTGGAAACCAGGCGCAACCTTATGGCAGGCACCCATATCCATGATTCCCTGCGAATTATTTTTCTCCTTTAAAGGAACAAGTCCCTGGGCAGTTTTTCCTAATTTCCCGCTAATTATGGCGAGGTTAAAAAGTTCAAAACTAACATTGGATGAGATTTCCTTTTCCGAAAATACAAGCACAGCATTGTTTTCATTATTAAATCGCTTTGCAAACTCTGCCAGCTCATCAATGCAGCAAACGCCCGACTTTTCGAACAATTCATCAAAATCTTCGGCCAGAAGTTTTGCTTTGTAATCTTCGTATTCGAGTGAACGGTCGTTGATGAAAAGCTGGTTTTGCAAGCCACTCGCTAACAGGTAATAATTTACAGCTTTCGCGAAATAATAATAGGATTTTACCCGGTGAACGCGGCTTACTTTATGATCCATCCCCGTTTCTTCGGCGGTTGTTACCAGCTCAACCGGGACATTGAGCCGGTTTTTGGCGCTAAAAATAAGATGATTAACCAAAGGATGATCGGTGTTGAGGGTTGAACCAATCACAAAAATCCTGCTGGCACGCCTGATATCTTCAAAAGGCACATTTGCCGCCGAGTTCTGGCCATAACCAATTCCACGTCCCATGTAATGGAAAGTGTTGACATTATTGGTTTTTACGCCTGCCCGCGCCAGTTTCTGGATCATGTACATTTCTTCGTTGGTGAGCCTGGCACCGGCAAAAAATGCGTTTTCGTCAGGTTTTACGGCATTAACTTTTTGAAAAATCAAATCGTAAGCTTCCTCAAAACCAATTTCAACAAATTTTCCATCCTTTTTAAGCAAAGGCTTTTT
>CAYOWJ010000004.1:0-4605 GCA_964407625.1 uncultured Lentimicrobiaceae bacterium | reverse complement strand
GATTCGCAGCTGGTTTCGGTGAGCGACTTTCCCATGCTTGGCACCACCCGTGTTTCAAAGCCGCGATCGATCAGGCCGAGGGCTGAGGCACCCACAACTTCTTTGCAAATCCTGATGCAGCGCGAACAAAGGATACATTTATTATTATCAATTTCGATGTAAGGATGCGAAAAATCGACTTCGTACTCTTTAAAATCGCCATCGTATTTGTTTTGTTCAGCACCATATTCGGTCGAATGTTTTTTCAGGTCGCAGGTAAAATATTCTGTGCAGCCGCATTCGAGGCATCGCTTTGTTTCCTCGAAAGCAATATTTTCGCCTTCGTAGCCCAACTCGACCTCCTTAAAATTGAGACGGTCATCGGGTGTCATGGTAGGCATTTCCTGCCGGAATTGCGAAAGATAACGTCCCAGGTAATTATTTGGATCTTGTTTTCTGAAGTGATCCCGCCGGCTGACAAATTCCTTTTTATCAGCGACAAGCGGAAGCCCCATTAAAAACTGGTGGCAACTGCGTGTTGCAGTTTTTGCCTGTGCGATGGCTTCGATAATTGTCGCGGGGCCTGAAACACCGTCACCGGCAGCAAATATCGAGGGTATGCCGGTTTGAAGGGTTTCTTTGTTGCAATCAATATCGCCCCATCGGGTAACTTTTAATGTTCCATTGGTTGAATTGTTGTTAACATCATCCAGAAAATCAATATTCGTTTTCTGGCCAATAGCGGCGAGGATGTAATCGACTTCAATTTCGTATTCGGAACCTTCGACGGGAACCGGGCGGCGGCGCCCTGAAGCATCCGGTGCGCCCAACTCCATTTTCAGACAGGTCACCGATTTCAGATCACCCTTTTCATCTTTATTGACTTTTGTAGGATTGGTCAGGAAAAGATATTCGACCCCTTCGAGTTTTGATTCGTGGATTTCGATGGGATTGGCGGGCATCTCCTTTTCGGTGCGCCGGTAAATCACATAAACCTTGTCGGCGCCGCATCTTATCGAAGTACGGCAACAATCCATGGCAGTATTTCCCCCTCCGACAACGGCAACTTTTTTGCCTTTAAAGTTGTACCGCTGACCGGTCATTTCCATATTCCGGAGGAAGTCGATACCCGAAAAAACGTTTCCGGCATCGTCACCCTCGCAACCAATCAAAGTTCCACGTTGCGAGCCAACGGTTAAAATAACGGCGTTATATCTTTCTTTCAGTTCAAAATAGCTAAGATCATCGCCCAGTTTTTTATTGAAAAATATCCTGGCGCCGAGTTCTGTAACCGCGTCAACTTCCTTCTGAAGAATGTCGTTGGGCAGGCGGTATTCCGGAATGCCGTATCTGAGCCAGCCTCCAGCCAATGGGTTGGCTTCAAAAATATCGCATTGATGACCTTTTTGCTGAAGAAAATACGCTGCCGATAAACCTCCCGGTCCTGCGCCAATAATGGCAACTTTTTTGCCGGTCGAAGGAGCAACTTCGGGTATATAATGGTTTTCTGATTCAAGGTCGATATCAGCGGCAAAACGTTTCAAATAATCAATGCCAACTGCTGCACCTTCGCCAAGCAAATTCCGGCGGCAGGCAGCTTCACACGGACGAACGCAAACCCGTCCGCAAATAGCCGGCAGTGGGTTTACCTCTTTAATCAGGCCAATGGCTTCGCTGTACAAACCTTTTTCGATAAGCGAGATGTAACCCTGAACATCGACTCCTGCCGGACAGGTTTCCTTGCAGGGTGCCACACAATCGGCGTAATGATTGCTCACCAGCAAATCGAGAGCCGTTTTCCGGGCTTTATGAATGCGGGGATTTTCGGTTTCAATTTTTATTCCTTCCGACACTTTTGTCGAACACGATGGCTGTAAACCGCGGAAACCTTCGATTTCGACCACACAAACAAAACACGACGAAAACGGTTCCAGGCGGGGATCGTGGCAAAGTGTAGGAATATAAATCCCATTTCGGTTGGCAAGTTCAAGAATGGTTTCACCCGGAATTCCTTTTACAATCTTGCCGTTGAGTAAAATATTTAAACTATCGTTCATTTGTTTAAAATCTTTGTGGTTTTTGTTTGGATCAGGAAAGTGTGATGGCATCAAATTTACATCTCGAATAACATTCGCCGCACTTGATACAAAGTGTCTGATCGATCAGGTGAGGTTGTTTGCGGTCGCCGCTGATGCAGTTTACCGGGCATTTTTTGGCGCAAACCGTGCACCCGGTACATTTATCAGCTTCGATGGTGTAAGTTATCAGGTTTTTGCACACTTTGGCAGGACATTTTTTCTCGATAATGTGCGCCGTGTATTCGTCTCTGAAATATTTTAAAGTGGTAAGAACCGGATTTGGCGCAGTTTGTCCTAAACCGCAAAGCGAATTATCCTTGATCTGATAAGCCAGTTCTTCGAGTTTTGCAATGTCGCTTTCTTCGCCTTTTCCCTGGGTAATTCTTTGGAGAATCTCCAGCATTCGTTTGGTCCCGATGCGGCAGAAGGTGCATTTTCCGCAGCTTTCGTCCTGGGTAAAATTCAGGAAAAATTTGGCAACATCCACCATGCAGGTGCTTTCGTCCATCACCACCATTCCTCCCGAACCCATGATTGCGCCGGTGGCATTTACCGAATCATAATCAACGATGGTGTCGGCAAGATATTCGGGAATGCAGCCACCTGAAGGGCCTCCAAGCTGAACGGCTTTAAACTTTTTACCATTTGGAATTCCACCTCCAAGTTTAAAAATAATATCACGGATGGTAATTCCCATGGGTACTTCCACCAATCCTGAGTGGTTGATTTTTCCCGCAAGGGCAAAAACCTTGGTTCCTTTGCTTTTTTCGGTACCATATTTTGAATAGGCCTCCGGGCCATGAAAAACAATCCAGGGAATATTGGCCCAGGTTTCGACATTATTGATGTTTGTCGGTTTTTTCCAAAGGCCTGACACGGCAGGAAATGGCGGGCGTTTGCGTGGCATTCCGCGTTCGCCTTCCACCGAGGCAATCAGCGCGGTTTCTTCGCCACACACAAAAGCACCGGCACCTTCTTTTACATAAATATCAAAACAAAATCCTTCGATTCCGAGGATATGCTCGCCAAGATAGCCGCGGTCGCGGGCCTGTTCGATGGCGATGTTGAGCCGTTTGATGGCCAGCGGATATTCGGCGCGGCAATAAATAACACCACCGTTTGCACCGATGGCGTATGCACCGATAATCATGCCTTCGAGCACGGCATGCGGATCGCCTTCGAGCAGCGACCTGTCCATAAATGCGCCCGGATCGCCTTCATCGGCATTGCAGATAATATATTTCTCTTTTGAAACACTGTTTCGGGCAAACCTCCATTTCATCCCGGTAGGAAAACCTCCGCCTCCTCTGCCACGAAGCCCTGATTTAATGATGTTTTCGATGACGGTTTCGGGTTTGATTTCTTCGTCGGCAATTTTTTTGATAGATTCGTAACCTTCGTTGGCCTCATATTCCTCGATGGATTCGGGGTCGATGTAGCCGCAATGGCGCAAGGCAATTTTTACCTGGTCATCAAAAAAGTTGTTATCCGCGGTTTTGAATAAATCGGTTTTGACAACATATTCACGAATCGGCTCATGGTTGATGATGTGCTTCTCGAAAACTTCCACAGCGCGGTCTTCGTCTACATTTCCATAAATGTAAGATCCACTTTCGTCGATGATTTCGACAAGCGGTTCGCGAAAACACATGCCGATGCAACTGGTTTTTTTAAGTTCAAAGTCGGCATGTTCGACTTCGCGCAATTGCATTATTTTTTGATAGGTTTTGTTTGCTCCGGCAGCAATTCCGCAACTTCCAAGCCCTACGATTACTTTTGTTTTTTCCATTTTATTTCCTGTTCAGGTAGTGAAATTTATTGTGGATTCCCAAAATATCAGGCAACGACTTTTTTATTTTCCTGTTCTTGAATTCTGATGTTTTTCACGATTTTTACGGCCTCTGCCCCGGTAAGTTTGGCAAAAGTATTATCACCGATCATCATCACGGGAGCCAGTGAACAGCAACCCAGGCAAGCCACCGATTCGAGCGTAAAAAGACGGTCGTCGGTAGTTTGGCCGTCAACAACTTTCAACGCCTCTTCGAGCGATTCGGTTATTTTGGATGAATTCTGGACGTGGCAGGCCGTCCCATGACAAACTTTGATGATGTGCTTACCAACCGGATTGAGCCTGAACTGCGCATAAAACGTGGCTACGCCATACATATCGCTCATTTCGAGGCTGGTTTCGGCAGCTAATTTTTCGAAGGCAACTTTTGGGATGTAACCGTACGTTGACTGGACACCCTGCAACAGCGGGATCATATTGCCCTTTTTATCTTTATACTTTTTTATCAGGTCATCAATCAGCAATAAATCCACTTCATCCTGTAATAAGTTCTCTTTTTCGGTTTTGATTCTTGCTATTCGCATGTTTTCACTTTTTTATAGAAGGCATAAAAGTAAATTTTGTTTTCAATGCGTAATCCATTGACTATAAATTTAAATGCGATCTAAATTAGTGTTTCGATGTTTTGGTTAAAATTGAAAGGTATGTATTTGGTTTTCTTTGAAAAACTCACCCTGTCGCCAAATAAAAAGGTTTCAC
>CAYOWJ010000003.1:0-39371 GCA_964407625.1 uncultured Lentimicrobiaceae bacterium | reverse complement strand
GTAGGTTAACAATGAGAAAATGTGGCTCAACACGACTCGATTCAGGTCTTTCCCAAGTTGGCGGATAAGGAAAACCATCTGGCACCTCCCTCGACCCCTGATCCCCCGGCTGATTTACATTATAAAGAATTTCATCCGCAGTCATTTCTGCGAGATTTAAAGGCGCGCTGTAATTACTTACACCCTGGCCATATACCATATTAAAACAAGTAAGAAACGTCAAGATTAAAATAGCAACCGAAATACGTAACCGATGGCTTAATCGTCTTTCAATTTGAAAATAGGTCATTTTCATAGTCAATAGTTTTATTATTGTTGTTTGCTTTTTGATTAACAATTCCCCTGAAAAATTGCTCAATTTTTGCGGCAAAGTTACTAAACATTTTCAAGGAATTACAAAATCCTTCATATCACAAAATGCTATCTGTATTTTGACAAATTTTAACAAAAGCAGCTATTCTATTGTAAAAGTGCTAATTAAAAAATTTAATAATAATATAAACCACTTTTTAAAGTAAAAAACAGGCTTCATTTTAGCGCAATTTAGATTAGAAACATCAAAAAATCTAATTGTTTTAGATGTGTTCAAAAATACTACATTTTGAGTTTTACAACTAAGAACAAAGCGTGCTCAACGATTCTGAATTTTCACTCTTTTTTAATACAACAGATTTAAATAATCAGGCAATAAATATCAAATTTCGATAATAACCGGACAATGATCGGAATGATGAGCCTCAGGTTTGATGAATGCCCCTGAAATATTGTTACTGATGGCCTCACTTACCATGTGATAATCTATCCGCCAGCCTTTGTTATTGTTTCGGGCATTGGCCCGGTAACTCCACCAGGTGTAATGGTGGGGCTCCTTGTTAAGATGTCTGAAAGCATCAGTAAATCCCAGGTCCAGAAATTTCGTTAACCATTCCCGCTCTTCTGGCAAAAACCCGCTGCTTTTCGCATTTCTAACCGGGTCGTGGATATCGATGGATTTATGGCAAATATTGTAATCGCCCGAAATGATGAGGTTTGGCCGCTCAATTTTAAGCTGTTTCACAAAGTGGTAAAAATCGTCGAGCCATTTCATCTTAAAAGCCTGACGTTCTTCACCGCTCGATCCGGAAGGCGCATAAACACTTGCGATGGTGAGTTCACCAAAATCGATCCTTAAAAACCTGCCTTCAGCATCGGAGGCAGCATGATTCATCCCATAAAAAACATGATCAGGCTTTTGTTTCGAAAATAATGCCACACCGCTGTATCCTTTTTTCTGAGCCGGGAACCAAAAAGTTTGGAAACCAAGCATTTCAAAATCCATTAACGGAATTTGCTCAGGCAAAGCTTTAACTTCCTGAAGACAAACAACATCAGCATCAATTTTTGCAAGCCATTCCAAAAAACCTTTTCCAATCGCTGACCTGATTCCGTTTACGTTGTAGGTGACAATTCTCATAATTTTCGAATTTTTGGGTAAAGATAGGCCTTTTAAGCTGGGGCAATGTTCGTCTTAAAAGTTATACCTTCGCGGCACAAATGAAAAAAACAGGCATTTTCGGGCAATTATTGATCTGGAGGGTTAAAAATATCCAGGATCGGCATTTTGTAATATTTCTCAGTTTTTTCATCGGTATTTTTAGCGGGCTTGCCGGAGTACTGCTGAAAGACCTGGTTTATTACACCCACAATTTTATGACTAATGGCTTCGATTTCAAAGCCATCAACTACATGTATTTTGCCTATCCCATGTTTGGAATCATCCTCACCGTGCTTTTTCTGAAATATCTCGTCAAAGACAATATCGATCATGGCGTAAGCAAGATTTTGTATGGAATTTCGAAAGATAACGGCATCATTAAGCCGCACAACACCTATTCATCCATGATCGGAAGTTCGCTGACAGTTGGTTTTGGAGGTTCGGTGGGTTTGGAAGCTCCGATTGTGCTAACCGGCTCTGCCATTGGTTCCAACCTGGGCAGATTATTCCGGCTCCATTACAAAACCATCATTTTGCTGATAGGCTGCGGAAGTGCCGGAGCAATTGCCAGCATTTTTAAAGCGCCCATTGCCGGGGTAATTTTTGCCATCGAAGTGCTCATGCTCGATCTGACCATGGTTACGCTGATACCACTGCTCATCGCTGCAGTTACCGGTTCAACCATCGCCTATTTCCTGATGGGGAAAGATGTGGTTTTTTCGTTTCAGGTTGACACACCTTTTATTTTTACCGAAATACCTTTTTTTATATTGCTTGGAATTTTCGCCGGTTTTGTTTCACTCTATTTTACCCGCGCTACCATGTTTACGGAGCAGAAATTCAAAAAAATCAAAAATCCGGTATTAAGGATCGGTTTTGGAGGAGCAATCATCGGTACTTTGATTTTTATTTTCCCATCCTTATTTGGTGAAGGTTACGAAGCTTTGATGGATATTCTGGATGGTAAAGGCGAAAATATCATCAATCAGACCATCTTTTCAAATTTAACCGGCAACAACTGGCTTTTCCTGATTGTGCTGTTGATGATTCTTTTTTTTAAAGTCATCGCAATGGCTGCAACTACCGGAAGCGGAGGCGTTGGAGGAGTTTTTGCACCTACTTTATTTATGGGTGGGGTTTCGGGTTTTTTTGTTGCCCGGCTCATAAATCTTGTTTCGTCATTTAAGGTCAACGAAAGTGTTTTTTCGCTGGTAGGCATGGCTGGCGTGATGGCCGGCGTAATGCACGCACCACTTACAGCAATTTTCCTTATTGCCGAAATTACCGGTGGTTACGAACTTTTTCCGCAGCTTATCATCACTGCTACCATTTCGTACCTCACGATCATTTACTTCGAGCCTCATTCGATCTACACCAAAAGGCTGGCCATGCGCGGTGAATTAATGACTCATGATAAAGATAAAGCGGTACTTTCGATGATGAAGGTCGAAAAACTGATCGAAAAGAATTTCAAAACTATTCATCCAAAAGCTACACTTGGCGACCTGGTTAAAGCTATCGAAGGTTCGTCGCGAAATATTTTTCCTGTGGTTGATGATGACAACAATTTTTTTGGAATCGTTTTTATGGATAATATCCGCAATATCATTTTTCAGCCCGAATTGTACGAAAAAACCTATGTTGCCGAACTGATGTTTATGCCCGAAACCATTGTTGGTCCTGATGAATCGATGGAAGATGTTGCGAAAAAATTCCAGCAAAGTGGCAAGTTTAACCTTGCAGTTTTAAAAGATGGGAAATATCTCGGATTCGTTTCACGGGCAAGGGTTTTTTCGTCATACCGCAGCCTGCTGAAAGATTTTTCGGACGATTAGTTGTCACTCAACAAGCTGATGGTTTCGTCCACCGTTTCGGCAGGCTTTTTACATTCACTGTTCGTACAAACATAAATCATGGTTTTACCAGGTTTTAACCGATCTTTTAAAACTGGAATTTCACTTTTTGAGGTGCTGCCCAAAAGGAGTTTTGAAGGGAAATAAAACTCCGAAAATTCACCTCTTCGCAACAATGCATCAGGTCCGCTTATCACCACATCATAAAACATTCCGGTATTGTAAATCAGCAAAATCCCCCAGTTTGAAAAGGCAGCAGGATATTTTTTAATATTTCCCATAACTTTTTTCAACATCCTTTCAGCCATTTTTGAATAATTTTCATTTTCGAAAATATGGCCAAGTTTAAACAAAACATTGGCCATGGCTGAGTTTGAGGAAGGAATCACGTTATCGTGGATTTCCTTCTTTCTCGTTACTAATTCGTGGCTCCTGTTTCCTGTGAACCAGAACAATCCATCTTCTTTATCATAAAAATTCAGGATTGTAAAATCAGTTAGTTTCCGGGCTTCCTGAATCCAGAACTCGTCAAAGGTCACCTGGTAAAGTTCGGTCAGTGCTTCGGCAAGGAACGCGTAATCCTCCAAAAAACCATCAATCGCCGAAGGCCCATTTTTGTAGGTCCTCACTAAACTTCCATCTTGTTTGATGAAATGTTGAATCATAAAATGAGCAGCTTTTGTGGCTGAGTTCAGATAAAAATCATCACCCGTTGCAGCGTAAAGCCCGGTCAAAGCCTTTATCATTAAAGCATTCCATGAACACAGGGCTTTGTCATCAAGACCCGGTCGAGTCCGTTTTTCCCTTTCGGCAAATAATTTCTGCCTGCTGTCATCGAGTAGTTTTTTCAAACTTTTAACCTCCAAATTTTTCCTGCTGGCAAATGCGGCAACAGTTTCATTCCTGGTCAGAATGTTTTTCCCATCTTCCCAAAGTGATTCCTGATCAATCCCATAAAATTCGATAAACAAAGCTGCGTCTGTTTCCAGGATATTTTCGATCTCAGCCTTTGTCCACACATAAAATTTACCCTCCTCCCCTTCCGAATCGGCATCAAGTGCAGAAAAGAAAAAACCTTCGACGGATGTCAGTTCCCGAAGCACAAAGCCGGCGGTTTCTTTGGCAACCTGCAAATATTTTTCATTTTTGGTAAAAGAAAAGGCTTCGCAATACAACGAAATCAGTTGGGCGTTGTCGTAAAGCATTTTTTCGAAATGCGGCACCTTCCATTCAGCATCAACCGAATAACGAGCAAAGCCGCCACCCAACTGGTCGTAAATGCCGCCTGAAGCCATCTTTCCGAGCGTAAGCTCCAGGAAATTGCGCATTGTTTCATCCTTTGAAACATGAATATATCGCAACAGAAAAAGCAGGTTATTGGGCATCGGAAACTTTGGAGCACCTTTAAAACCACCGGATTTAACATCAAAACTGTGCTGCCATTTGGCAAAAGTCTCGTCAATAAATTTTGGATCAAAAACCTGATCCTTTGTTTCGGCTGGTAAAAAGTTGCTTTCGCTGATGCCTTCGGTAACTTTTCCGGCCTGCCCGATTATTTCCTGCGGACTGGTTTTATAAAGGTTTGAGATATTTTCCAACAGGTTTTTCCACTGTTCAGGCCTGAAATAGGTTCCGCCATAAAACGGCCTTCCGTCGGGAAGCGCAAAACAGTTGAGCGGCCATCCGCCATGACCATGGATAATCTGAATGGCATCCATGTAAAGGGCGTCGACATCGGGTCGCTCCTCGCGGTCAACTTTGATACAGATGAAATTTTCGTTCATGATCTCGGCTATTTCCTGGTTTTCGAACGATTCATGCTCCATCACATGACACCAGTGACAAGCCGAATAGCCAATGCTGATGAGCATCATTTTATTTTCGGTAACGGCTTTTTGGAGGGTTTTTGAATTCCATGCGTGCCAGTCAACAGGGTTGTGGGCATGTTGCAAAAGGTAAGGACTGGTTTCGTGGATAAGCTGGTTGGTGAAAATATTCTCAGGTTTGCTCATGGTTTTTATTTTCAAAAACAAAAGCAAAGGCTGGTTGGTTCATTTTGTATTCTTGATTGTATTATCCGGCCTATAACTTCATCCAGGCAGAAAAATTTGGAAATTAAGACAGAAAAATTAATGAATTATCTTTAATAATTTCTCTATCTTTGTGATCGTTAACGATAGGAATCATGAAAAAAACTGGTTTAATCATATTGTTTTTTATCGCGATGTTGCAAGCTACACCACAGTCGCAACAGGTAAATTTTACTTTGGAAGACCGCGATCGAATTATGCGCACCGAAGAACGGGTTCAATCTTTGAGGAATGAAATGAATACAAAATTTGAGGCTTTGGATACGAAATTTGGAGCAATTGACACGAAATTCGAAGCTATTGATTCAAAAATTGAAACGCTTTATTGGGGCTTTGGAATCTTGATTGCCCTGATGCTGTTTCTTTTTGGTTACATTATCTGGGATCGCCGCACAGCACTTAATCCTGTTCAAAATAAAACGTTGAGTTTAGAAGAGCGTATGAGTAAAATTGAATTTGTGACCAGAGAACACGCAAAAATTAATCCCGGTTTCGCAGAAATTTTAAAGAATGCAGGATTGCTTTAAAAAGTAAGCCTATCATCTTAAACGATATTAAAAAGTCGAGGCCGAACCATTAAACTCTGGTTCGGCCTCATTGTATTAAAGAAGCAGAATAAATCTTACCCCTTCACTTCCTTTTTAATCCTTTGAACATGGCCTCTGCCAAGTGCTTTTACTTCGCAGCCTAATTCAAAATACCGCCTGATTTTTTCGTCCGAAAGCATCCCGAAAGCATCCACAATGGCCACCGGGCCACCTGCCCATTTCACGATATCATCGGGCGAAAGGTCGGAATATTGGTGATGAGGCACGGCAAAAATGACTGCCTCCACACCTTTAAGTGACTCCTGCAGGTTTTGGCTCACCTTCATTTCGTTTAAATGCTCCTGGTTTCTGAAAAACCTTTTCCATGAAGTTCCCGGTGAAGGGTAATCTTCCTGACTTTCCAGTTCGTACCAGTGCTCGACGTAAGGGTCGTGAACGCGCATTTCGGCACCCAGCTCGGTGAGTTTGCGAACCACCATTTCGCTGCCGCTGTATCGCGTGTCGCCAACATCCTGCCGGTAGCTGGCTCCGCAAATCAAAACTTCGGCACCGGCAATGTAACGTGCCATGTTGCGGAGGGCATCGCGGGTAAGCTGCGCCACATGCAAACCGCGGGTATCGTTGATGTCGATGGCCGTCGGAGTAATTTTAAATAAATCGTCGCCATCTTCAAAACCCAGAATATGCCGGTAAGCCCAATAACCGAGGCCGCCATCTTTTGGGAGGCAATAACCGCCTATGCCAGGTCCCGGGAAAATCATGTTGCTGTGCGTTGGGCGCATTTTTATGGCATCGATCACCTTAACAAGGTCAACGCCGTTTCTTTCGGCAAAGATGCTCCACTCATGGAGATAAGCCAGGATGGTTGCCCTGTATGAGTTTTCGACAATTTTTGTAGTCTCCGATTCGATGGGGCGATCCATCACCGTCAAAGGAAAATCTTTAGTGTTTAAAACTTCGTGAAGGAATTTCTCGACGCGCGCACGGGCTTCACTGTTGCAGCCGCTGCAAACGCGCCAGAAATCGCGGATACTCGAAACATATTCGCGTCCGGGCATTACACGCTCGAAACTATGCGCCAGAATTGGTGTAGTTTTTATCCCTCGTTTTGCAAATGCTTTTTTTAAGATTGGCCATGCCACAAACTCGGTGGTGCCAGGCGCAACAGTGGTTTCGATCAAAACCATACAGTGCGGCTGGATTTTCTGGCCAATGGAGCGCATCGTGGCTTCGAGGGCGGCCATGTCGGCTTCGCCGGTTTTCATATTACCAAGTTGCTTTTTCTGGTAATCGCACTGAACGTCAACAACCACGGTATCGGCTAGTTCCAAAACATCGCTGTTGTAGGTTGCAACGAGGGTTCGTTTTTCTTTTACGCACCTGCCAATCAACAATTCAACATTCGGATCTTCGGCTTTCACGGGTGATTCGCCGCGGTTAAGCATCGGAATTTTCCAGTAACTGCGCTCACTTGGGCGCTGGCATCCGATTACAAATTTACTGGGATTACCGTTTTTTTTATCAACGGTGTCGGCAACAATGGCGGCCATTACCGCACCTACAAAGCCAACACCCATCACCACAACAATTTCTTTACCCTGGTCACGTGCTTCATCGCTCAACTTTTTAATGCGGTCGTATTCTTCCTTGTATTCATTTTTAAGGGGAATTGGGAATTTTTCGCCGGCCGGGTTTACAGAGTACTTCGTTTCTTTTTCCATTTTTGTTAATTTCTACCTTAAGGTTGCATTGAATTTATTAGTAAAAGCCTCGACCAGTTTTTGCATTGTTTTATCAATGATTTTATCGGTGAGGGTTCTTTTTTCATCTTGTAAAATAAAACTCAGGGCATAGGATTTTTTGCCTTTTTCGATTTTTTCGCCTTCATAAACATCAAAAAGACTAACCTCCTGCAAAATAAATTTTTCGGTTTCGAAAGCCAGTTTTTTCAGGTCTTCAAACTTCACTTCATGATCGACCAGCAATGCAAGATCGCGGCGCACTCCGGGATATTTCGAAACTTCCCGATATAAAACTTTATGGTTTTTTATCAAATGAAGCATCAGCTCCCAATCGAAATCAGCATAATAAACATCTTGCCTGATATCAAAAGCTTTAACCAGCTTTTGGTTTAATAAACCAAATCCAACGATTTTTTTATTGCCTGATTCATAGCTCAAACCCATCTCAAAAACTTCATTATTGAGGTCGGTTTGCGAAAACATGGCTTCATTCAAACCCAGCCTTTTGAGGATATTCACGACAAATTGCTTGAGAACGAAAAAGTCGGCATCACGCTGAGGCTGGTACCAGCTTTCGTTGTTTATCTTTCCGGTGAGAAAAACTGCAAGGTGCATTTCCTCCTTGAATTTTGCCAGCGAATCGTTTGGCTTTGCTTTATGATTATCCTGATGATAAGCTTTTCCGAACTCATAAATTTTCAGGTTTGTATTTTTGTGGTTATAATTGTAAAGAATGGTCTCCAGCCCTGAAAACAAAAGGCTTTGCCTGAGAACGTTTAAATCGGAGCTGAGCGCGTTCATAATTTTAACGTCATTTTCCGGCTTGATTACCCCAAATTTTTCGGCATACTGCGATTTGGTAAGCGAATTATTCATAACCTCCGCAAAGCCGTTTCCTGAAAGATAATCCGAAATCATATTCTGAAGAAATTCGGGATCCGGTTTTTTTACAAATGAAAGCGACGACCTGAGCTGATCAGGAAATTCGATGTTGTTGTAGCCGTAAATCCGCAAAATTTCCTCAATCACGTCGGCTTCACGCTTCACATCAACTTTAAAGGTCGGAACTTCAACGGTGAGGTCATTTTCGTCATCATCAATTACTTCCATACCAAGCCAGATAAGAATATCTTTAATTTTATCAGCATCGATATTTTTACCAATCAGCCTGTTGATGTTTTGATAGCTCAGCTTAATCTGCCAATTGGAGATTGGATTTGGGTAAACATCAATAATTCCGGAAGCGATGGTTCCGCCGGCCAATTCCTTGATGAGCATTGCTGCCCGCTTAAGCGCATAAATGGTATTATTCGGGTCGGCACCGCGCTCAAACCTGAACGACGAATCGGTGTTAAGCCCATGAAAGCGGGAAGTTTTCCGTAGCGTTTTCGAATCGAAATAGGCACTCTCGAGAAACACGTTTTTTGTTTCGGCAGTCACGCCGGAATGTAAACCACCAAAAACTCCGGCGATGCACATGCCGTCGCTGGCATTGCAAATCATCAGATCTTCACCTGACAGCTCCCGTTCGGTTTCATCGAGGGTAACAAATTTGGTCCCTTTGGGGAGTTTTTTAATAATTACCCTGTCGCCGGCAATTTTGTCGGCATCAAAAAAGTGGGTTGGATGACCGGTTTCATGCAAAATATAGTTGCTGATATCGACCAGGTTATTGATGGGACGAAGGCCAATTGCCAAAAGCCGGTTTTTGAGCCAATCGGGCGAATCTTTAACTTCAACTCCCGTGATGGTTAGTCCGGAATAACGTGGGCAGGCTTCGCTGTCCTCAATAATCACTTCAAAAGGCCTGCTCTGATTGTCAGTTTTAAAACTGTCAACGCAAGGTTTGATCAACGAAACCGGGTTTTGTGGATTTTGCAGGTTTAGCGAAGCGATGAGGTCGCGGGCAACACCAATGTGCGACATAGCGTCGGTGCGGTTTGGTGTTAATCCGATTTCAAAAACGTAATCATCCTCAATATTAAAATATTCCCTGGCCGGCATCCCAACTTCAACATCACCGGGCAAAACCATAATTCCGTCGTGCGAAACACCCAAACCAAGTTCATCCTCAGCACAGATCATCCCTTCTGAAACTTCACCCCGGATTTTTGCCTTCTTGATCTCGAATGGATTTCCTCCCGAATAGAGCGTTGTTCCAACGGTGGCAACCAGAACTTTTTGTCCGGCAGCAACATTTGGTGCACCACAAACGATGGGCAGAATATTTCCTCCACCAACATCAACGGTGGTAACGCTTAATTTATCGGCACCGGGATGTTTAGCACAGGTTTTCACTTCCCCGATCACCACGCCATTCAGGCCACCTTTAATGGTCTCGATTTTCTCATATTTTTCGACTTCGAGGCCGGTGTTGGTTAAAATGGTTGCAACCTTTTCGGGATCAAGGTCAATATCAATATAATCTTTAAGCCAATTATAGGAAATTTTCATAAGCTGGATATTTTAATTTTAAAGTTGGCAAAAGTAATAAAATGAGATTAAAGAACAGGAGAGTTTATGAAGTTGAAGGACGACATTAACTGATTTTACTCCAGTCGCTGCGATGTTTTTGAAGTTGCTTTAACCGGATGGAGAGGATTCTGTTTTGAGGTGACTCGAGCAGCGGGTCTTTTTCGAGGATGTCAGCAGCTAAATTACGGGCATATTTCAGAATTTTTTCATCGCGGACAATGTCGGCCAATTGAAGGTCCAAAACCCCACTTTGCTGGGTTCCGTGCATATCTCCGGGGCCACGGATCTGCATGTCAACTTCGGCAATTTCGAACCCATCGGTAGTCCGCACCATGGTCTCGATACGTGTTTTGGCTTCTTTGGTAAGTTTGTAACCAGTCATCAAAATACAGAACGATTGATCGGCGCCACGTCCTACCCTTCCACGAAGCTGGTGCATCTGTGAAAGACCGAAGCGCTCGGCATTTTCGATCACCATCACCGAAGCATTCGGAACATCAACCCCCACTTCGATCACGGTTGTGGCAACCATAATCTGTGTCTCACCTTTGATAAACCGCTGCATCTCAAAATCTTTTTCCTCAGTTTTCATCTGACCATGCACCATACTTATCGCATATTCAGGCAAAGGAAATTCACGGGTAAAACTTTCGAACCCATCCATCAAATCCTTCAAATCCAATGTTTCGGACTCGTTTATTAAAGGATAAACTACATAAATCTGACGCCCCAGGGCGATTTGCTTTCTCAGAAATCCAAAAACCTGCGGTCGTTTGGTATCGAAATAATGCAAGGTCTGCACCGCTTTCCGGCCAGGCGGCAGTTCATCAATCACCGAAACGTCGAGGTCGCCGTAAACCGTCATGGCGAGGGTACGCGGAATTGGCGTCGCCGTCATCACCAGCACATGTGGCGGAATGTCATTTTTTTTCCAGAGTTTGGCGCGTTGTTCAACACCAAAACGATGCTGCTCATCAATGACAACCAAACCCAAATTCTGAAACACGACTTTTTCTTCGATCAAAGCGTGGGTTCCGATCAAAATATTCAAGGCCCCATTTTCGAGTTCCTGATGAATGATGCGCCTTTTGGCAGATTTTGCAGAACCCGTAAGCAATTTTATCTTGACAGGCATTTCCTTTAAAAACCTGCTGATGGTGGCAAAATGCTGTTGCGCAAGTATTTCGGTTGGAGCCATGAGGCACGCCTGGTAATAATTATCCATCGCAATGAGCATGCACATCAGGGCAACCAGCGTTTTTCCGCTGCCCACGTCACCTTGTAAAAGGCGGTTCATCTGTCGGCCAGAACCCATGTTTGCGCGAATTTCTTTAATAACCCTTTTTTGTGCTCCGGTTAATTCAAAAGGAAGGTGTTTTTTATAAAAGGTATTGAAATGCTCCCCGACAACCGAAAAGTTATGCCCGCGAACACTGGTTGACCGGATAAATTTGGTTTTGAGCAGGGCAAGCTGGATAAAAAATAACTCCTCAAATTTAAGCCTGGCGATGGCTTTATCCAAAATCGCCTGGTCTTCGGGATGGTGGATGTTGATGATGGCCTTTTCGCGAGGTATCAGTTTAAGATTATTTACAATGTCGCTGTTAAGTGTTTCTTCGACATCACCATTAATCTGATCGACAAGGTTTTTGGTGAGTTTTGCGATTCCGCGGCTATCGAGACCACGGGTTTTAAGCTTTTCGGTGGAACTGTAAAAAGGCTGTAAGGTTGCATTTACGCCGGTTTCAGCGTCGGCAACAGCTTCAATTTCGGGGTGAGCAAAATTAAATCGGTTTTTAAATAATGTTGGTTTTCCGAAAACGATGTATTCGACATTTGGCTTTATTTTTTCGAGAACCCATTTCTGCCCCTGAAACCAAATCAGATCGATTTCGCCGGTATCATCGCGTAAAGTTGCCGAAAGTCGCTTTGCACGGCCTTCGCCAACGGTATTTAATCCATAAATTTTACCTTTAACCTGGATGAAAACCGAATCGCTTTCGATTTCCGAAATTTTAGAGAATTTGCTGCGATCAACATATCGGAAAGGGAAATAATTAAGCAGATCGCCAAATGTGAAAATACCGAGTTCACTTTTGAACATTTCTGCCCTTTTTGGCCCCACCCCTTTTAAAAATTCGATCGAATTATTCAGAAAATCTGTAGGCATATTTTCCTTTTATTTGAGGTTGGGCAAAGATAAAATAAAAACTCCTCACCCGGGGGCAAGGAGTTCTCAATGTATTTTTTGTTAAAATTTTAATAAACCCAAAGTTCGGATTCAAAATCACGAATCGAATTCTTGATGCGATCGGCTTCGAGCAAGGCGTCAACGCCGAGCGCGTAATCACCAACATAACGGTCGTAAACATTATCTTCCTTGATGATGGTGCTACTGAATTTCCGCATTAAAAACAGTTGATCGTAGGTTAAACGATTTGCACTGTTTTGGCGGTTATAGGACTCATAACGGGCGAGTACAGGCCTGATTTCAGGGAAATAAAGCCAGAACAGTGGTTTAAATCCACGGAATTCCCCGGTCACCGGATCAAGGTCTTCTTTAACCGGGCAAATGCCAATTATTCTAACCTGCATTTCCGAACGCTGCTTATCAAAAATCCAGTCCTCTTTAACCCTTAATCTGTACACATCCTGAGGATTAAAGCCACTGATTACTTTTTTTGATATCGTTGAATTCGGATTATTTGGGTCGGCAGTTTCAAGCATGGTTGTATCGGATAGTTCCATCTCAATCTGGTTGGCCGTCATCGGGATTAGTTCCTCAAAATTATCAGTACTGGTTTCATAAGCATAAGCTGTAATTTCGCCAGCCAGGATTGCATCCCACAATACCTGCATTAAACTTCTCCAACGGCCTTGTGGCCTTTCGGGGAAATACAAAGGCTGATTCATTTTTTCTTTAAAATCAATCATTCTCCATACACGCTTTTCCCAAAAAACGTCGGATTCACGCAGGTAAGGATATGGAATGGGCTTCAAATCGTCAATATGAGAACGGCCATAGGCTTTGTCCTTTGGTTCCGATACAAGCTGAACCTGGTTTGCCGGCTGACCCACAGCAAAAGCAAACGATAAAAAGAACAAAAACAAAAAGCCGAATTTCAAATGGTTGATATTCATATTTGTTAGTTTTATGTTTCGTGTTAATTGATGGTTAAAATAATTGGTGCCAACTGACGGTCGATATTGTCGGGGCCGCGTGCTATGATATTCTCGAACCAAATTTTTTGTCCGCGGTTTGCCGACTTGATATTGTTCATCATGCTCTCGGTAAGCCTGTTATTGCTAGCCTGATCCGACCAGATTTCAGTTCCCCTTAATTGCATGGTCATTTTAAATGAAATGATTTTGTAATTCAGATCAAACTCAAAATCATCAGGCATTTTTGGAATAATTGTACCGGCAGCAACGAGAATATTACGGTTGATTAAACCTTCATTTTTATTGGCAATAAGTGCAACGGGATCGGGTAATTTCTTTATCCTGTAAGTTTTGCTTCCCATACTTTTCTTTTTACCATCAATTTGAGCTTCAACACTAATTACTACTTCTTTCTGGCCGGATGGAACTGTAACAATCCAGTCCTTGCCATCAGGATCACGTTTAAGTGTGCCAACCGAAATTGATGGGGCAATGCTTTCCTCCGGAATACCAGGTACCGAAATTTGAACCGGATTGTCAACACCAATGTAAAAAACATTCATTTTCATTGCCGATACTGTCAACGAAGGTTCCGCAACAAAATACTCGTTGCTAAAGGGGTAGTAATTTATTTCACCTACTCCGTTTTTAACACTTACAAAGCCAGCATATTTTTTTGGCCCCAAACTCTGGGTTGGGAATTTCAATTGAACCATTCCATCTTGTCCTGCAATTGATCGTGCACGATCTTTTTGACTTACAGGCAACTCACTAACTCCTTCAGCATAATACACTTCAGGATTTTGCTTTGTGTCATAAGCTGCAACAATGATTTCTGCCTGGTATTCGTCTCCCTGAAAAACATAGTTGGTTTTTGGCAACACTCTTGCATCTATTCTGTCATACTTAAAATCAACAGCGTCAATATCATCCAGTAGAAAGTTCACAACATCAAACTCAGCATTGTAAACCTCTGTTATGATTTTATTGATAATAGTGATATCAGCCGCAAGAATGGTGTGGAAAAAATTGTATTGAATCCAGTTTTGAGGTAATCCTGACGCATCATGATATTTTCCGTCGGTTTGCAATCCAAGCCTGATTTTGTCGCGGCTTTTCTCATCAACGAGGTTCAACATGTTTTTACGGTAATCCAGGATTTTTTGAAGAAGTTCCTTGCCTTTTCCTTTTGACCCATCCTCGCTGTCACCCATAAAAAAATTTGTGGTAGTGGAATAGTCTTCTTTATTTTTAAGACGACCAACAGGAATAACCTTGGCAGAGTCGATCGGGATTTTCTCGGTAATCGAAATCAACTCATATTTTAACTGATTGATGTAATCAACCATTTCTTTGCTTAACGTTTGGGCGGTTTTAGCTTTTTCCCAGTATGGCTCAACTTTATTTTGATTGATTTGATACTGCTTTTCAAATGCACCATAGGTTTCAGTAAGCTTTTGGGCAAAATTCTCATTTGTCAACTCAACACTGTCATTAACCACGATAAATGCATCAAGCATTTCTTTGGATACATTAAGTGCAAGAAGTGCCGTGAGTACTAAGTACATCATGGCAATCATTTTTTGACGGGGAGTTTCTTTGTATCCGGCCATTTAATCGCTTTTTTTATTTAACAAGTTCAATAATTACTTAATATTCATTGCAGATAACATGTTACCATAAACGCTGTTGAGTGAGGACATCCTTTTGGTAAGAGAGTCCATTTCACGCTGGTATTGAACTGTTTTGGTTGAGGATTCTTCCATATTGGCCAGGAATTTTTCCATCGTTTGCTGGAGTTTGGCTGAAGCTTGCGATTGAACCTCCGAATTCTTCAATTGTAATTCGTAAAGTGCATTAAGCGAAGATAAGTTTTGTGAAAGCTTCGCAAGTTGGTCGTTGAAAGCTGTATTTTTTACTGTTGATTTCTGAAGTTCATCAATATTTTTGGCGATGCTTTCGGCTGATTTAAAATAACTTTCGGAGAGTTTTCCGGCAGAAACTGATGCAGATTTTATGCTTTCGGAGAGTTTTTCAGAGGCTTCAATATCATCTTTTAACGATTTTGATGCATCCGAATAAACCTGTTTTAAGCCCGTTGCTGCTTGTGAAGCTTCTTTGACTCTTGATGAAAACTCGGCTGATACAGCAAGTTCTTTAGTCATTGCTTCAGAAGTTGCATTATAAGTTTTCGAAAGTGTAGCCACCGACTGAGTAGCAGATTTCATGTTTGTTACAAACTCTTGTGAAGCGACACTGGCGCTGGAAACATCATTAAGTTTAGCGGTATTATCGCCCAGCTTTTTTAATCCTTCACCTAGCCTGTTGATCATTTCCTGATTTACATCAGCTTTTTGTAACATCTGATCAAGTTGGTTCATCTGGCCACCGCCTACTGGTTTCTTTACCGCCTTAACGTGATCAGATTTAGTCCCATGGAAATCTTCTTCCAATTCAGGATAGGCTTTACTCCAGTCAGGTTCAACGTGAGGTTTTTGCAGAGCAGATAAAGCAAAAATAATTGCCTCAGTTACCATCCCTATAAAAAGTGCCTCATTAGCTCCTTTAATATGTGTGATCTTAAATAATGCACCAATGATTACAATTGAAGCACCGAGACCATAGGCAACTGACATAAATCGTCTGAAAAAACTGCTTTCGAGAGCATCCTCAATTTTTCTTATGAGAGGTTTGTTTACTGCTACTGTTTCCATTATTCTTTCGAATCTGTTAAAAACCGGTTAATAAATTGATGATTAATAAATGTTTGATGATTTGGAAGGATTGTCTCCTTTAGAACGCCCAAGATAACTCTGAACACATCTGAATCCAACATAAGATTTTGCGGTATCCTGATACTCATAATCACGGGTTGAGACTAAAAGGTAATATTCGATATCTTTCCAGGAACCACCGCGAATGACTTTACGTTTCATACTGATCGGATCATCTTGTTTTGCAAGATAACTGTAATCCGGATTGAGTTCCCAGGTAAAAATATTTGCTGATTCATCATAGGCGCTGTTTGTCCATTCTGAAACATTTCCAGACATATCATAAAGGTTAAAACTATTGGCAGGATAATGTCCAACGATTACTGGCGTAGCACCTCCATCATCAGCATAATTTCCGCGGTTTGGTTTGAAGTTTGCTAACAGACAGCCTTTATCATTTTTGCTGTAAGGCCCACCCCATGGAAAAGGGTTTGCTGCTTCGCCACCACGTGCAGCCCATTCCCATTCAGCTTCGGTAGGAAGTCTGAAATCATTTAAACCGGGTTGTCCTTTGCTATCGAGAAAACCATTAAACAGTGAAGTCCGCCATACACAAAAAGCTCTAGCCTGATTCCAGTTTACACCAACAACAGGATAGTGGTCGTAGGTAGGATGCCAAAAATAGGTGCGTGCTAAAGGTTCATTATAGGAATATGCATAATCATGAATCCAACATAAAGTATCTGGAAACACATTAATAGTTTCAGTGCGCAAGAAATCTCTCCGTCCATTATCACCATAAGGACGATTAGCAAAACTTGCATCTTCAGGATTTCCTGGCTGTGAATAATCTTTGCGGGCCGCAGCTTGCAAGTCAATCCAAAAATACTGATACTTTAATTTCCGGGTATCAATCTCCTTCTTTCTGAAATACCGTTCATTTTCAGGAAGAAACATTTCTTCAAGTGTTTGTGCATTTTCTTCGTTTTCCCAATCAATTTCGGTGGTCCAATTCAAGAATGGAGGATCATACAACTCACCTGTTTCAGTATTTTCTTCGATAAGAAATTCTTCCGGGTTAATTTCACCTAAAAGACTTCGGGCGACCGAATCACGAACCCAATAAACGAATTGACGATATTCGTTGTTGGTAATTTCGGTTTCATCCATATAAAACGAACCAACTGTTACTGTTTTGGGATTATTCATTTGTGTGTAAGGAACGTCTTGCTCCCCAACACCCATTGTAAATGCACCTAACGGAACGAAAGTCATTCCAAAAGGATCGGGCTGATAGAACTTGGAGCGGTCACCAACTCCGATTAGTTCACCGTTTCCTGTGTTACGACAACTGCTAATAATGGCTAATAAAAAAAGAAAGAAAAATAGTTTTTTCATATCAACTGCTGATTTTACAAACAGTTTAACGAGACACCTTTTCATTTATTATAATTATTGATTTTTGGTTGATCACTAATAAATCCTTTACACTTAAAGCTTTTCTTAAAAAATGGTACTTAACGGGTAAATTCAAATAAAATCAGTTTAATTAATCTTTTTCTATGAACAAATTATTGATTGAAAAAAAGCTCATAAACAACAGATTAAGCATTAATTATCCCTACTATTGCTTTTTTGATTAAAAATATGTGCATGAAAACAAAAATTCAGATTTTGTGTGTTAAGAAAAAACCATTGGTTTACAAAAATCTTGTGTTTCGGTAAACCTTTTTTATCTTGTTCACTTCGATTTTAAAGCAATAACCAACTCTGATTTCATGACTCCCATATGAGCCTATGGCAGAAGTATTAATATCATAAGAGTAGCCAATGTTAAAGTTTTTGTATTCCATCCCTACAATGATCGCAATTGCATCCTGGTAGCGATAACTGACGCCTCCCCAAAATTGATTTTTAAACCGTAAAAGTGCTGATAAATCATATTGAACCGAACTTCCATCGGTTTTTATCATCAACGAAGGGAGAACATCGATTTCTGGTGTGTTGGGTAAAGAAAATTCGTATCCACCAATCAGATTAATTTGTCTTTTCAATTTTGTGGAAGTTGCATCGGTTGCAGTTTCTGATTCAAGCAACTGAAGAACCGAGAGTCCCAGGTAGTAATTATCAGGCACTCTGTAATATAATCCAATCCCGGCATCAAAAATCATATCACTTTGTTCGGCCTCATTCAAAAGCGGATCGTTTGTGGATGTCGGATTATATTCAGTAAAATCAATGGTTTTATTAAGTAAGCTAAGTTGAACTCCAATACCCAAATCCCCGGCTCCTAATGTTGTTTGGTAAGCATAAATCAGATTTAGGGTGATATTGTTTTGAAATGCAATTTTATCCTGAATTATTGTTGCTCCCAAGCCTCCCCGAAGTGCCCGTACTGGTGCACTGATTGAAACAACGTATGTTTCAGGTGCTACAATGCTGGAATTACCTTCGTCATCAGTTTCTTTAAAGCCAACCCATTGTTGCCGGATTAAACCGCCAACACAAATCCCATTACCTGCGCCGGCATAGCCAGGATTGTAGGCAATTTTATTAAACATGTATTGGGAATATTGTGGCAATTGCTGGGTTAAAGCAACTGAAGATAAAAATACAAATGTTATCAAAAAAAATGTCCTAATCATAGGAAAAATTCTCAAAAATTAAAAGTACCACAAAGAAACGTTTTTTTTTAAAACAAATATTTCTTCAGTTCACCTAAAACGATTTCATTAGTTCAGGTTTACCTTAAAATCCTTTAATTAAAAGTACTTTGTAACGACGACGGCAACCAATTTGTTATTAAAACATGTTGCAATGGAAAATTTTTATTTGATTTCAACTTGACTAAGCAATTATTATGGAATCAATTTCTATGACAAAAAAAATAATAACAGAAATTAATTTCGTTATTATTAAATTTTTTTGAAAGCAAGAAAAAGGAAAGCTACTTAAAAAGTCTGGGAGCGGGGGGATATTAGCTAAATCTGGAGTAAAAGTTTTTGATTTGTATCCCCCTGCTTTAGGTTAACTCCCAAACTACCCCTTAAAACCAATTATTAAAAAACAACCATGATTTAGTCACTGCAAACATACAACACTTAATAGATGCTAACAAATATTTTTAAAATTATTTTTACCATAAATATTGCACAAAAAAAAGACCTTAAGTTAATTACCCATAAAATTAAACATTTCTAATTGAATTTCAATGGTTTAACATTACCAAAATTGAACTGCACTTTAGTAATTTTTTTGGGGGAATTGTACAATTAAAAATAAAACATACTCAAAACTCTGAAAAATACTTCATCAAACTCTCAGATCGATCCAAATTCATTTTGATTCTTAAACGTGCACGCGCTACCTCAATGCTTCGAATTGTTTGATGAGTAATACTTGAAATGTCTTTGGTAGAAAGATTCATTTTAAGAAATGCACATAGTCTTTTTTCGTTTCGTGTAAGATTAGGGAATTGTTTTACAATTTTATTATAGAAGGATTGATGGATCTGGCCAAAGGTAAGTTCCAGTTGTTGCCACAAATCATCATTAGTATGATTCATAAGTTCACTAATCACAAGCTTTATTTCTTTGTTTTTTTCTTTAGGATCAATCGATAAGATGATTTCCAGGCTTGAAATAACTTCTCTTACCAATGCATTGATTTCGATGAGTTTGGCTATTTTAAGATTAAGCTCCCTTGTTTTGGAGTCAAGATCCTTTTCGAGTTGTTCTTTTTCCTTTTGGAGCAAGGAATTTTCTAATCTTTCAGCTTTTTTTGCAATTGACAGGTCTTTAACATAAGTTCCAAACTGAATCGGTTTTCCAAACTCATTTAAGATTATCCATCCGGCTACAAACACCGGAATTATTTTCCTATCGGATCTGATAAATTCTAATTCAACCGGCGCAACATTTTCGACCTTTTTAATAGCGTTATTAATTCGTTCTCGTTGCAATTTATGCCATTTTGCTGGTGTAAGGCGGAAATAATTCAATGCTTTCATTTCTTCTGCTGAGTATCCAAGCAAGGTTTCAATGGCATTATTAGTTGATAAAATTTCTCCATTGAGGGTACTTAAAATTATTCCATCAGGAGCTGTTTCAAATAACATTCTGAACATTTTCTCACTTCGCAGCAGTTCTTCCTCAGCATGTTTACGTTCACTGATATCAATTGAAAAACCAATGATACCAATTATTTCTCCATCAATATTCCGGTAAGGAATTTTATCGGTAAGAATCCAGCGATGTTTATCAGTAATTAAAGGTTCGATAATATTTCTTTTGGCATAACCTGATTCGATTACCTCAAGATCATCCTTCCAGTCCTCTGCTGCAGAAACACTATTCTGGGTCAATTCGAACATGCTTTTATTAACAATGTTTTCGTTTTTAAACCCGGTTTGTTCTTCAAAAGCTTTATTAACCCAACAAAAACGATTTTCTTTATCTTTAATGAAAATCATGGCAGGTACCGAATCAACTATCAGAAGATTTTTCTGAAATTCGTTTTTCAATCCTTTTTCGATTAGCTTTTGATCAGAGATATCATGAAGAAAACTGATAAAACATCTCTTACCATCATAAAATGACTGGTGAGTATTTACGATGATTTCGGTGACCTTACTGTTTTTTTTATCAAGTGTCAGTTCCATACCGGAAGCACCATTTGTTAAAACGGTTTTAATCTGGTTTTTCCATTTAGAATCATGTTTGCCGAATATCTCGTTGATAAGTAAATCATGTTTGTTATCTGACGGTTCAAAACCAAAAAAATGATACACTTTTTCATTACAAAACAATAACTTACCGTCCAAATCAGTGATCAAAACAGCATAGGAAGCCTTTTGAAGTAAATGATGAAACTCAACCTGATTCTGTGTTAATTTCCTTAATAAATTTTCCAGTTGATCGACTTTGGTTTCTGGCTTCTGATCATTTTGCATAATTATAAAATTGAAATTTTGCTGCAAAGTAATAAAAAAACCATCCGCAAATCGGGATGGTTTTAAAATATTTTTTAGGCAGGACTAAAGGCTATTTAAAAAAATACCGCATAATATCATTCCCATTTGCAAAAATCAGCAACGCGAAAAGTATTACCATCCCTACAATTTGTGAATATTCAAGAAATTTATCGCTGGGTTTTCGCCGGGCAATAATTTCATAAAGCAGAAACATTACATGCCCTCCATCAAGTGCCGGTATTGGTAAAATATTTAAAATTGCCAGCATAATTGACAAAAAGGCTGTCAGTCCCCAAAATGCCTGCCAGTCCCATTCTGATGGGAAAATGCTTCCAATTGTTATGAAACCGCCAACTGATTCATAGGCTTTTACTTCTGAAGAAAAAAGCAATTTTAACTGCTTCAGATAATTGGCTACACCTTTGTAAGTTTTTACTGTTCCGGCGGGAATAGCCTCAAAAAAGGAATAATTTTTTTCTTTCAGATTAAAAAAATCTGTTGGATTTTCTGCAAAAACTCCAATTAAACCTTCAGGTGAAACATTGACATTTTTCTCTAAAGTATCGCCCTCTCTAATAACTTTGATTAACGCTTCCTTGCCTTTCCTGCTTTTTATCTTATCTCTGAATTCATCAAAATACAGGGCTTCTTCTCCGTCAATCCCGATAATTCTGTCTTTCTCCTTTAATCCGGCGGCCAGGGCAGGGGAATCTTTAGAAAATCCTCCTACAAAAAAGGGTATTCTGATGCCGATAAATTCAGGATTACGATGATGGACCAATTTATTAAGAAACCCTTTTGGAATTTCGATGGTTACATTTTTACCATCCCGAACAACCTGAATGGTTTTAACTTCCTCAATAATTATTTCGGCAGGAATTTTATGGAATTCTTCAACCGACCTTTGATCGACGGAGAGAATTTTATCGCCATTGCGCAATCCCATTTCATAGGCAAGCGAATCAACGGTAATACCATATTTTACTTCAGATGTAGGAATGTATTGTTCGCCCCAGAATGAGAGCATAAAAATGTAAATAAAAACAGCAAGCAGAATATTTACAAATACACCTCCAAGCATAACAATAAGCCTTTGCCAGGCTGGTTTTGAACGAAATTCCCACGGCTGAGGTGGTTGTTTCATTTGTTCTTTATCCATGGATTCATCAATCATACCCGAAATTTTAACATACCCTCCCAAAGGCAGCCATCCCAATCCATATTCGGTTTCTTTGTAATTAAATTTAAAGATCGAAAACCAGGGATTAAAAAAAAGGTAGAACTTCTCGACCCGTGTTTTGAAAATTTTTGCTGTAATAAAGTGGCCAAATTCATGGAAAATGACCAAAATCGACAAGCTCAGTAATAATTGAAGAATCTTAATTAATATGTCCATTACAATTTTTAAATTTATAATAAATTATGCCAACTCATGTATTAAACTTCGGGCAAATTTCTTTGTTTCGGTGTTGGTTAACAAATAATCCTCAAAGGAGGGATGCAAACAAAAACCAATTGAATCCATAGATTGTTCAATAATCTGAGGTATCTGAACAAATTTAATCTTATCGTCCAAAAACGCTTCAACTGCAATTTCGTTGGCTGCATTTAAAATACAAGGCACATTACCCCCTCTTTTCATAGCCTGATAAGCGAGTGCAAGATTACTAAAATTCCCGCAATCCGGCTTCGAAAAAGTAAGTGTTGGATAATCAAGGAAGCTGAACCGTTTAAAACCTGAGCTGATTCGTTGTGGAAATGATAAAGCATATTGAATGGGAACACGCATGTCAGGCATGCCCATTTGCGCTTTCATCGAACCATCAATAAACTGAACGATTGAATGAATAACCGATTGAGGATGAACAATTACATCAATCTGCTCAGGTTTCAGATCAAAAAGCCATCTTGCTTCAATAACTTCCAATCCTTTATTCATCAGGGTAGCCGAATCGATGGTGATTTTTTTTCCCATACTCCAGTTAGGATGTTTCAAAGCCTGCTCTCTGGTGACAGTAGCAAGAAAATCGCGGTCTTTTCCATAAAAAGGACCACCAGATGCAGTGAGGTAAATTTTTTCGATGGTAGAGAAATCCTCACCGGCAAGGCATTGGAAAATTGCCGAATGTTCAGAATCTATCGGCAGAATCCTTACATTTTTTTCTTTGGCACGTGATGTTACCAATTCGCCGGCAACAACCAGGCATTCTTTATTGGCCAGGGCAATATCTTTTCCTGCTTCAATGGCATTTAATACCGGCTTCAATCCAATAAAACCAACCAAAGCAACCAAAACAACATCGATACTTTCCTTTTGAACCACTTCATTTATTGCATCATTTCCGGCCAGTACAGTAATTTTATATTTCTCAAGGGCAGATTTTACTTTTTCATAGGAGCTGGTGCAGCCGATTACAACAACTTCAGGCCTGAACCCGATGGCTTGTTCGATCAATAAATCAGCATTATTATGGGCGGTTAGAACGTCAATTTTAAAAAGTTCCCGGTTTTGCCGCACAACTTCCAGCGCTTGAGTTCCGATTGATCCTGTTGATCCTAAAATTGCTAATTTTTTCTGCAAATTTTATTATTTTTGAGGTAGGTAAAAGCTAAGCATTACTAAACTAAAAAGCTATATATTCTTCAGGATCAACTGGTTTTCCTTTGTACCAAAGTTCAAAATGCAAATGAGGGCCTGTTGACAATTCTCCGGATTCACCAATTATCGAAATTGTTTCACCGGCTCTTACAAAAGCTCCCTGCTGTTTCAGCAAAGTTGAGTTGTGTTTGTAAACCGTTATTAAATCATGGTTATGCTGAAGGCTGATCACATAGCCTGTTTCCAGGGTCCAATCCGAAAAAATCACTGTTCCATCCTGCACAGCTTTAATCGCTTCGTTGCGGGTTGCAACGATATCAATTCCAAAATGTTCCTGAGCCGGGTTAAATTTACTGGTAACTATTCCGGTAAGTGGAGGGAAAAAATTCATATTTCCTAGCGTAACAGAATTTGTTTTAAAAGCTTTGTTTTCGTAGAGGTTGTACATGCTTTGGCTTTCGTATTCTTCACGCAATTTCGCTTCTTCCGCAGAAGGCGCTATTTCGACAGCATCAATATTGTAAGTTTTGCCTGCTGGTGGTGATAAGGATTCCTCTATTTCTTTTCCTTCGATAATATTTTTAAAATTGGCAACATACAGGTCGTTGCTTCTGAATACACGCTCCAATGAATCGACTTTTTGCTGTAATTCGTAAATTTTTTCGGGCAAAGTAACATCCGTGTATCCTGGAATATATTCGCGGAGGCGGGTAAAGGCTACAAGATAAATGGTCGAAAGAATCAAAACAATGATCAATGAGCTTCCGTAAACCAGTACGCCTAATCGTGTAATGCTGAAAGAAATCTTCTCCTCAAAGGATTCTTCATCCATCAAAACAAGTTTGTAGCGTCGCTTGAGTTTCCTTCGCCACCCCTTATCATCGTACCAAACCCTGTGTTTATGTTTTTTTACCATCAAACTTCTAATTCTGAAAAACCGAAAGCAAATGTATGCTAATTACATCAACAAGAGTTATCAATGAAAATTGAATGATTTTATTGTGAATGGCGGAGATTTTCGGGTAAATAAACAATTGAAAGGATGGTTTTGGGAAAATAAAATATTTTTGCCGTTTTAGAGTTAAATAAGCGAAATTGCAATCGCCTGTAAAAGATTCAAATCAGGGATAATTTAGAATAATTTGAAAGCTTTCAATCTATTGAAATACTCAACCAAAATTTATTGGACAATCAAAGTTCGGTTTGCTTTTGTAATAATAGTCGCACTATTAGCACTGTTCAATTCCTGTTCAACAAAAAAAAATACGTTTACCAGCCGCACCTTTCATAATTTAACTGCTCACTATAATGCCTTCTGGAATGGAAATGAGAGTTTTAGAGAAGGGGTTGCTGAATTGGAAAAAAACGCGAAAGACAATTACACCACGGTACTTCCTGTTGTAAAATATGGATCAAAGCAGGATGCACAATCCATTAATCCAAAAATGGACAGGGCTATCGAGAAAGCATCAAAAGTAATTCAGCGCCATTCGATGTATTTCAGCCGGAAAGAGTATGTCAGGTGGATTGATAACAGCTACATGCTTATCGGAAAATCATACCTTTATAAAAAGGACTATCCCAGCGCAAAAAGAACCTTCGAATTTATTACAAACCGCTTCGCCAAAGAAGATAGCCGTTACGAAGCAGAACTCTGGCTCGCAAAAGTCTATAATCAAAACAACGAATTCGAAAAATCTGAATCGGTCCTTGATAATTTCAGAAGCAATCTGGTAAAAGGTAAAGCCCCATCGTATCTTGAGAAAGATTTTAACATGACCTTTGCCAGTTTTTACATTCAGCAGAAAAAGTACGACCAGTCAATAAAACATCTTCAAAGAGCGATCGAACTTAGCGGACAAAAGAAAGTTAAAAACCGGCTTCGTTTTATTCTTGCCCAAATTTATCAGGAGTTAGGCGACATGCGCGAAGCAGCCAGGCTTTATCAACTCGTAATTAAAAAAAATCCACCTTATGAGATGGCCTTTAATGCAAAAATTAATCTGGCCAAAACTTACGATGCTAAATCGAGCAACAGGAGCATGATTGTAAAAAAACTCAATAAGATGCTGAAAGATTCTAAAAATGAAGATTTTAAGGATCAGATTTATTTTGCATTGGCTGAGATTTACCTGAAGGACCAAAATATCCCAAAAGCCATCGAATACCTCACCCTATCAGTTTCGTCGAGCGTTTCGAACGATTTTCAAAAGTCACTATCTGCATTAAAACTCGCCGAACTGCATTTTGAACAACCTGATTACGCACTGGCTCAGGCATATTATGATACTACCATGCAGTTTTTGCCCCCAGAATTTCCTGATTATGAGCAAATCAAATCAAAAACCAACATCCTCACCGACCTGATAACCAACTTAACAGTAGTCGAAACCGAGGATAGTCTTCAAAGACTTGCTAAAATGCCTGAAGATGCAAGAAACGCAGTGATAGATAAAATTATCAAAAAAATTGCCGAAGAAGAGGCCAAAAAAGCAGCCGAAGAAGCCGAAAGGCAACGTTCACTCTCGATGCTTGAACAAACCAACCGCCAGCAAAATCGCAATATTCAGCAATCGGGTGGCTGGTATTTTTATAATACCTCTGCTGTAAGTTTTGGATTTACCGAATTTAGCAAAAAATGGGGCCGCCGTAAACTTGAAGATTTGTGGCGATTGAGCAATAAACAAATTGTTACTGATTTTGATGCAGAAGATGGTCTAGAAGCCCAAACCGACTCCATTGGACAAGATAGCACAGCAAAGGTTATGGTGACTGATCCAAAAAAACGTGAGTTTTATACCCAGGATCTGCCTTTAACCGAAGAGTTGCTCAAGCTTTCAAATGCAACGATTGAAGAAGCATTTTATAATATGGGTTTCATTTACAAATCCGGATTAAAGGATAACCTTAAATCTATCGAAACCTTCGAAAAAATGTTAGAGCGCTTTCCCGAAGCAGAGAATAAGCTTCAGGTTTATTATCAGCTTTACAAAAATTATGAGGAAGTCCCCGACATCCCAAAATCCGACTATTATAAAGACTTAATTGTGAAAGAATATCCTGACAGCGATTATGCAAAAATAATTATCGATCCCAATTACAATCTGGTTCTGGAGGCCCGGCGAAATGCTGCAAAGCATCTGTACGAAAACACTTACCAGGCTTACATGAACAACCAGTTTTACATGGTAATCAACAACTATAACGAAGCTCGTGAAAAATACCAGGATAACATACTTATTTCAAAATTTGAGTTTTTAAAAGCCCTCTCAGTTGGTAAAATCCAGAACCTCGATTCCCTGGCAACATCTTTGGAATATTTGGTTGCAACCTACCCCGATAGTGAAATAAAACCGCTTGCCGCGGATATCCTTTCGAGGCTTCAAAAAGATGATAAGGGGCTTATGGTATTAACCGACAAACCAACTGATGCAGCATCAGGGGACAAAAAGGAGACAAAAGATTTAACCGGATCACCCTATGTTGCTGATTCAAGTGCAATTCACTTTTTTATTTATTTCGTTAATAGTTCGGCTATCAACATTAATGCGCTAAAAATCAGGATTTCGGATTTCAATTCAAAGTATTATTCAACCGAACAACTCAAGATTAATAGCATTGTTTTTCTCGATGAAATCCAAATGGTGACCGTTGGTAATTTTGAAAATGTTGAAAAAGTGATGGGTTATTACGAATCGATCGGCAGAAATCCATACATCAGTTCGCAACTCGAAGGTTCAACTTATGAAACCATGGTCATTTCGGTTGACAATTATCCAATCCTTTACCGCGAAAAAAATATTGCCGACTATAAAGCATTTTTTGAGAATAAATACCTTCAACAGTAGATAATAAAATGAAGGGAATTTGTGGGTTTTTTGTCTTACAGCAAGGTTTAGCAGTTTGTTGCCAACTATCCAACCAAATAATATCCGCGATTTAATAATAGAGAAAAAATAAATTATTTATCTTCGCGATCATTAACTTGTGAAAAAATATTAAAATGGCAAAAATTAACACTACTGAAAGCGCTCCTTCAATTAATTTTCTTAGTATCGGAACGGTAATAAAAGGCCACATAAAAACCAACGGAGATTTCCGTATTGACGGAATTTTGTATGGCTCAATTACCTCAAAAGGCAAAGTAGTAGTAGGATCTTCCGGAAAAATCGAAGGCGAGATAATCTGCCAGAATGCTGATGTTTCGGGCGAAATAGCTGCCAAAATTATCGTTCACGAATTACTTACGCTCAAAGCTTCAGCAAAAATAACAGGCGATATTTTTACAAACAAACTTGCTATCGAACCTGGAGCAGTATGCACCGGCACCTGCAACATGGATGATATTCCAAAACAGGAAATCAACACTTCATTTGAAGATGAAAGATTTAGAGAAAAAGAAGCAAAAACTCAATAATTTTGCCCAATACACCAGCATCGCTTTTCAAATGATGATAATAATTGCGGCAGGCACTTTTGCCGGATACAAACTCGATATCTGGTTTGGTTTAAAGTTTCCTGTTTTTTTAATTATCTTATCGGTGGCTTCTGTTGGTATCGCCATTTATCATTCTGTTAAAGATTTTTTGTAATTAATTTCAATGTTCAATAATGCTATCCGACCAATTATCTCGCTACTTTAAAGATTTCTTAAAAAAAACCAGCATTATTGCAATTATCCTGTTTGCAGTTTATTTGGTTCTATTCTATTTAATACCAACGAAATACATCTCCCCAGCCATCCCGGCGATCATAATTTTCTTTACAATTCTTACAACTTCGGTGTTTTATTATCAAATCAAAGCAAGTTTAAAAAGGACAAGCAAATTTGTAAACTTCTTTTTAATTGCAACCGCATTAAAGTTGCTGCTGTTTTTAACGCTCGTCGTTATCTATTCCCTTTTAAATAAAGCCGATGCCGTTAATTTTATCCTAAGTTTTTTTAGTGTTTATGTCACTTTTAGTGTTTTTGAAGTCATTCAACTTTTGAAATTACAGGACAAAATAAGCGCCGAAAAGCACTAAAATATTCTCTACAGTAAAACCCGGAAAATTCAATCCCACGATCATTATCACTTTTGTTGATGAAATGTGTTTTTTCACTAAACAAAAGTTATCATAATATGTTACTATGACTAAACATAACAGACTGTGGCATCAACTACGTATTCGATAAAAGATTTAGAGCAATTAACCGGCATTAAGGCACATACTTTAAGGATTTGGGAAAAAAGATACAATATCGTTGAACCCAGGCGAACCCTTACAAACATCAGGTATTACACCAATGACGATTTACGAAAGCTTCTGAACATTTCCATTCTCAACAGGCAAGGATATAAAATTTCAAATCTTGCAAATCTCGAAAACAAAGAATTAAATGATAAAATCATCTCGATCAGCAACAAATCGCTCGAAACCGAAAGCCAGATCGAAGGATTGATGATTGCGATGCTGGAGCTTGACGAGCAAAAGTTCGAAAAGATATTAAATACTTTAATCCTTAATCTTGGCTTTGAGGATACAATGACCAAAGTACTGTCGCCATTTTTTGAGAAAATCGGGATTTTATGGCAAATCGGTACGATAAATCCTGCTCAGGAACACTTTATCACCAATCTGATCCGACAAAAAATGATTGTTGCTATTGATGGTTTGATAAGACCATCGAATATGCCCAGCCAAAAAACATTTATTCTTTATCTGCACGAAACCGAGCTTCACGAATTAACATTACTCTTTTATTCATACCTGATTCAGCGCAAAGGGCACAAAGTAATTTACCTCGGCCAAATGGTTCCTATTGATGACTTATCGTTAATTGCCGACATTCAGCACCCTGACGTGATCGTTTCTGTTTTTACTAGCACCTATAAAATTAAAGATGTTCAGGATCATCTTGATAAACTCGCTGCTTTGTTTACCTCAAAAAAAATATTTGTGGGAGGCCTTCAGTTCAAACTGCACAATTACATTTTCCCTTCCAATATCATCCTTATCGAATCCATTGACTCACTCAAATATCAACTTGATTTGTTGAATTAAGGTTGGTACTCATCCTGTAAATTTTTTAATAAATCCTTACTCCCGGCTATTAGTGCCTGTTTCGTCATTTTTACCTCATGCTTTCTATTCCTTTGATATTCCGGAAAAACTGATTCTCAAAGATTTTAATAATTATTTAGAATAATAATAAATAACCGCATCTCATCTGTACTATATTTGCAGAGATTATTTAGATCATATCTAATAGATTTCATTTGTTTAAGTAAATTAAATATTTCTTAAACGATAATAAATTTGAATTCAATGGTATCTAACTAATTATCATTATTTTACAACATAATAAAGCATTGATTAACTTTTTTTTTGATATTTTTTGTTTGATTTTTTAAATTATTGTTTAACTTTGTATCGAATTTATTAAACATTATTTCATTAAAAACTTACAGCTATGGGAACAATGGAATTCACAAAACAGCTTACGAATCTTCAGGATAATCTTTCATATTTTGCCAATACACTCACTCAGAATTCGGAAGATGCCAAAGATTTAGTTCAGGAAACCTACTTAAAAGCATTGACATACAGGGACAAATTTGAGGAAAACACAAACCTTAAAGCCTGGACCTACACCATCATGAAAAATACATTCATCAATAATTATCGTAGAAACACGAAAATCAACACTGTTTTGGACTCGACAACAGATTTATTTTTCCTTAATTCGAGTAAATCTGCCGCCGATGCTTCACCAGAATCGGTTTTATCACACAAGGAAGTTTCAGCGGTGCTAAATAATCTCGAAGACGAGCATCGCATTCCATTTAAAATGCACCATGAAGGATTTAAATACAAAGAAATTGCCGATCATTTAGACCTTTCGATTGGAACGGTAAAAAGCCGGATTTTCTTTAGCCGGAAAAAACTAATGAAATCATTGCACGATCATGTATGATGCAAAGATTTTTAAAATTGAAAAAGCCTGGAAAACCAGGTTTTTTTAATTTTTAGCCAACCCGTTCGAGAAAACATGCCCCATTTATCCAAATCACTTTAAGATAATTTGGCGCATTTGCAAAATCAAACATTTTCAAACTCCATTCAAATTACAACGAAAAAGCATGATTCAATTTGTGTACTTTTGCCATTCATTCATCAATCATTTTCAAAGGCAAAGAAATTTGATTTAACTAATTCACTGAAAACAAAAATCTTAATTTCAAATAATAATGGGAACCAACTTCTCTGAAGAAAAATCAAAAAAAGAAATCATGCTCGAAATGGCTCGCGAAAATGAGATGGATGGTTACGAAAAAATGGATTTGTACAATCAGGCAACGCTTGACAGACTTTCCTATCATTATCATGAAATCCTAAGCCTGATTGGTGAAGACCCCGATCGTGAAGGCTTGCAAAAGACACCCGAAAGGGTTGCCAAAGCCATGCAGTTTTTAACCCACGGTTACGATCTGAATCCGGAAGAAATTCTTCTTTCGGCAATGTTTAAAGAAGACTACAAACAAATGGTAATTATTAAAAACATCGAAGTTTATTCGATGTGCGAGCATCACATGATTCCTTTCTTTGGTAAGGCTCATGTGGCTTACATTCCAAATGGTTACATTGTTGGATTAAGTAAAATCCCCAGGGTAGTAGATGCATTTTCACGCCGGCTACAGGTTCAGGAGCGACTGACGACGCAAATTAAAGAATGTATTCAAAAAACGCTTAATCCTTTGGGGGTAGCCGTGGTTATTGAGGCGCAGCACATGTGTATGTCGATGCGGGGAATTCAAAAGCAGAATTCGGTTTCGACAACATCAGATTTTACAGGTGCTTTTTTAGGTGAGAAAACACGTGCTGAGTTCATACATCTCATCGGTTCATCACTTCACTAAAAACGTAAAATTACTTTTCGTGAAGGCGCTCTTCGATATAGTTGATGATTTTGGATGTCGCTCCCTGTTTTGTTTCGACATATTTTTTTGAGATTTCAGAAGATTGTAAACGTAAAGGTTCGTTGGTAATTAATTTCCCGATAATCCCTTCAAAATCCTCACCGGAGTTGATGCTAAAAGCTCCACCCAGTTTGATGAGTTCCCTGGCTTCACGGAATTTGTGATAATTCGGCCCGAAAATAACAGGATTTCCAAAAGTTGCTGCTTCAAGAATATTGTGAATTCCAACTCCAAAACCACCGCCAATGTAGGCTATATCAGCATATTGATAAAGATGCGATAATATTCCGATATTATCAATAATCAGAATTTTTGCACCGGAAATATTCAACTCATCAGCTTCAGAAAACCTGATTACACCAACCGAAAACTTCTGAACCAGCGATTTAATCCGTTCGTTATGAACTTCGTGGGGAGCGAAAATAAACTTTGTATCAGGTGGTGCATTCCTGATAAATCCGATAATAATGTCCTCGTCAGGAGGCCAGGTACTACCAGCCAAAACAATTTTACTACCGCCAATAAATTTTTCGATAAGCGGGAACTGCTTTTTTTGCCTGACAACCTGTAAAACCCTGTCAAACCGGGTGTCTCCACCAACGGTAACCTGTGAAATTCCAACGCCATTCAATAATTCCTTTGAAACTTCATCCTGAACAAAAAAGTGGGTGACCGATTTCAACATTTTCAGTTGCCACCTTCCCCACCATCTGAAAAATCGCTGGCCAGGCCTGAAAATTGCCGAAACAACGATAACCGGAACCTGCTCTTTTTTGAGTTGTCGCAGGTAATTAAACCAGAATTCATACTTAACAAAAACAGCAAATTCGGGTTTCACAAGCTTTACAAACCTTTTTGCGTTTGCCCGTGTATCCAGAGGCAGGTAAAAAATATAGCCTGCACCAGGATAATTCTTTCTGATCTCATAACCTGAGGGCGAAAAAAATGTAAGGAAAATCTGATGATCCGGGAATTTTTCGTGAAAAGATTCAATGATCGGCCGACCTTGCTCAAACTCACCCAGAGATGCGCAATGAAACCAGGCAACCGGTTTTTGATGAGTAACTTTTGATTGAATTTCTTTAAAGATATTTTTCCGGCCATCAACCCAAAGTTTTGCTTTTGGGTTGAATAAAGCAGCGATCTTAATAAAAAAGTTATAAAGATGAATAATAAGGTTGTAAACAAAAATCATTGGAAACTGGCTATTTACGGAAAGTTATCAATAATAGTAAAAATCTTTGGGCATGCTTTTCCGCAAAGGAAAAATCCAGCCAACTTTAATTCCGGTGAGCATATCCAGGCGTTTGGAGTCATCCCGGCGCATTAAATCAAAATTCATCGAGCGTCGGTTTTCTGTCCATGCCTGGACGAATTCGATGCCAATAAAAAAATTTGCCATGCGGGTTTCACCAATGTGCATGTACCCGATAAATTCGTTAACCTGAAACCCATCAGTAAGCCTGTCGTAGCCTTTTTTATAATCGCCCCGCAACTGAGCGGCGTTGTTATCTTTAACTTCAATCCTGATTTTATGCTGCAAATAGCCGCCACCGAATAAAATCATCAATCCTGAATTTTTATTGGAGCCAAAAATGGGGATAACTTTTCCGATTTTTGCAGAAGAATAAAAACCACGCTCAAACAGCCCGATGTCGGCATACTCGCCGGCTTCGTTAATAATATAGCCGTCGGAGGTTAGCAGGTTATTCAGGAGGCTGTCTTCATTTAACTTGTTCCCAAAAATGAAATTTGCGTCAACGCCGAAAAGCCAGTTGCTGCTGCTTTTAACCATAAACCCCGGCCCTACTGCCGAGCTGGTTCCAAAACGATCAGGCAGATCGCCACCGGGAAACTGAAAAGCGTAAGCAGGGAAAAGCATCGAAATCGTTTCGGGTTTATCCTCGTTTTTCTTATCCTGCGAAACAGCATTTGTAGCTGATGAAAGAATTAACAAAACAGCCAAAAATATTGTAGGTAGAGATTTCATATTCATTTTGCTAAAACGCAAAGATAGAATTTTGATTATTCGCGGCATGGAATTTTGGGACATTATTAAATTGTTAAAAAAATAACAATATGGCGTTTTTTAGAGTTTTTGGTTTGGTTGCACATCTTTAAATTTTACCTTTGCGCCCTCATTTTTTGTACATTAATCTTAATTATAAATAAATATTTGGTATGAAAGAAATTCGCATGGTTGACCTCAAAGGTCAGTATGATAAAATTAAACCAGAGATCGATAAAGCCATTCAGGAAGTTATCGAAACTACATCATTTATTAATGGTCCTGCGGTGAGAGATTTTCAATCCGACCTTGAAAAGTATCTTGATGTAAAACATGTAATTCCCTGCGCCAACGGCACCGATGCTTTGCAGGTTGCCATGATGGGGCTTGACCTGAAACCCGGCGACGAAATTATTACCACCTCTTTTACATTTATTGCCACTGCCGAAGTTATCGCATTATTGGGACTTACACCTGTGCTTGTAGATGTTGATGAAAAAACCTTTAATATTGACCCCGAAGCCATCAGAAAAGCAATTACTCCTAAAACCAGGGCTATAGTTCCGGTTCATATATTTGGCCAGTGTGCAGATATGGAAGAAATCAATAAAATTGCCAAAGAGTACAACCTTTTTGTGATCGAAGACACTTGCCAGGCCATTGGTGCCGATTATATTTTCAGCGATGGAACCCGCAAAAAAGCGGGCACAATCGGTGATGTATCGGGGATGTCGTTTTTTCCATCAAAAAATTTAGGCTGTTATGGTGATGGCGGTGCTATTTTTACCAATGATGATGCGCTTGCCCAACAAATGAGAATAGTTGTCAACCACGGAATGGTGGTTCGTTATTATCACGATTATGTTGGCGTAAATTCACGTTTGGACAGCATCCAGGCGGCAGTACTCAAGGTTAAACTTCAATATCTCGACGAATACATTAAAGCCAGACAGGATGCCGCTGATTTTTATGATGCTGCTTTTGCAAATCATCCAAAACTGGTAACGCCTTTCCGCGATCCGAAATCGACCCATGTTTTCCATCAATACACTATAGTTACCAAGGATTTGGATCGGGATGAACTTCAAAAATTCCTGACCTCAAAAAACATCCCTGCCATGGTTTATTATCCCGTGCCAATGCACATGCAGAAAGCCTACCAGGATCCAAGATATAAAGAAGGTGATTTCCCGGTAACCGAAAAATTGTCAAAATCAGTGATTTCGTTACCGATGCACACCGAAATGGACGAAGAGCAACTAAATTTTATCACCTCCTCCATCCTCGAATTTGCAAATCGGTAGTCATGGAAAAAGAATATTTTGCGCACGAATCAGCTTTTGTTGATGAAGGTTGCACCATTGGGAAAGGCACCAAAATCTGGCATTTTTCGCACATCATGACCAATTGTGTGATTGGCGAAAATTGTAACATCGGGCAAAATGTGGTTGTTTCACCAGAGGTGGTTCTTGGAAATAATGTGAAAATCCAGAACAACGTTTCGATTTATTCGGGAGTAATTTGCGAAGACGATGTTTTTTTGGGGCCTTCGATGGTTTTTACCAATATTATTAATCCCCGAAGTGCCGTCAACAGGCGCGGACATTACGTTAGAACCATCGTGAAAAAAGGCGCTTCTATCGGCGCAAACGCAACCATCGTTTGCGGGCACGATATCGGCGAATTTGCCTTTATCGGAGCGGGCGCTGTAATAACCAAGGAAGTTCCGGCGTATGCACTTTTTATTGGCAATCCGGCTAAACACGCAGGTTGGATGAGCGAATACGGCCATCGCCTTAATTTTGATGAAAACGGTATCGCTTTCTGCCCCGAAAGCAACGAAAAGTACCAGCTTAAAGAAGGAAATGTCTCTAAAATCAATTAATCATATTTTTAAAATAATGACAGTTTACGACAAATTATTAAAAAAAGAAACGAAGGTTTCGCTGATTGGCCTGGGTTACGTGGGTTTGCCCATTGCCCTTGAGTTTGCTAAAAAAGTGCCTGTAATCGGTTTCGACATTAAGGCCGACCGGGTTGAAATGATGAAAAACCGGATCGACCCCAGCGAAGAATTAGAGGCGGAAGCTTTCGACAATTGCGACATTCTTTTTACGGCAGATCCCGAAGATTTACGAAGTGCCAGTTTCCACATTGTGGCGGTGCCAACACCCATCGACGACAGCAACATGCCCGATTTAAAGCCGCTTTTGTCGGCTACGCGCACTGTTGGAAAAATCCTTAAAAAAGGCGATTATGTTGTTTACGAATCAACGGTTTATCCCGGTTGTACCGAAGAAGACTGTATTCCGATTCTGGAAGAACTCTCCGGATTAAAATTTATCGAAGATTTCAAAGTAGGCTTTTCGCCAGAGCGCATCAACCCGGGCGATAAACTCCATACTTTGGCAACCATTACCAAAGTAGTTTCGGGTTGTGATGATGAATCGCTGGACGTAATCGCAAAAACTTACGAATTGGTTGTGAGGGCTGGTGTTCATAAAGCACCTTCCATCAAAGTTGCAGAGGCTGCCAAAATCATCGAAAACACCCAGCGCGACATCAACATCGCCTTTATGAACGAGTTATCGATGATCTTCAACAGGATGGGCATCAACACTTTTGATGTACTTGAAGCCGCCGGAACAAAGTGGAATTTCCTGAAATTCTACCCCGGACTTGTTGGGGGGCATTGTATCGGTGTTGACCCATATTATCTGGCTTACAAGGCTAAAAAATTCAGGTATCATCCTCAAATCATCAATTCGGGCAGGTTTGTAAACGATTCGATGGGATTTTATGTGGCCAGGCAAACCGTTAAAAAGCTGATTGCTGCCGGAAAAAACATCGCCGAATCAAAAGTTCTGGTGATGGGCGTAACTTTTAAAGAAGATGTGAGCGACATCCGTAATTCACGGGTTCCCGACATTATCAATGAATTGAAATCGTTTGGTGTAAAAGTAGATGTTGTTGATTTTCATGCCGAATCGAAAGAAATAAAAAAAGAATACGGTTTCGATCTTCAGGATGAAATTACCGGGAAATTTGATGCCGTTATCGTTGCAGTGAGTCATCAGCCTTATTTGAAACTCGATGAAGATTTTTTTAAATCTATCAGTACCGAAAAAGGAATCTTGATCGACATAAAAGGCCTTTACAGGAACAAAATCAACGATTTAACGTATTGGAGCCTCTGATCTGAAATAAGATTTTTAAAAAGAAAAACCAGGAAATGCAAATTTCTTGGTTTTTTTGTAAATACTGGTTACTTTTGGTTGCACTAAATTTATCAAGCAAACAGGCTGAAACTTCGGGTTTTTCATTAATAAATCACTTTTCAAAATACTATTTCCGGATGAATAAAATACTGGTTACCGGTGGCACCGGCTACATTGGTTCGCATACTGTTGTTGAGCTGCAGCAAAAAGGTTATGAAGTAATTATCGTTGACAACCTATCAAATTCGCAAATTGAAGTTCTCGATAATATTACCGCAATTACCGGCATTAAACCTCAGTTTGAGCAATTCGACCTCACCGATGCTCCCAAAACTGCTGATTTCTTTTTTCGTCACAACGACATAAAAGCAATTATTCATTTTGCTGCTTTTAAAGCGGTGGGCGAATCGGTTGACAAACCTTTGATGTATTACCGGAACAACCTGGTTTCGCTGATGAATATTTTGCAGGGAATGAGCGATAATAGCATTCCCAACATCGTATTTTCGTCGTCATGCACGGTTTATGGCCAGCCGGAGCAATTGCCAGTGAGCGAAAACTCGCCTATTTTGCCGGCCATGTCGCCTTACGGGAATACCAAACAAATTGCAGAAGAAATCATCCGTGACACCCTGATTCCGACAAAATTAAGCGCAACTTTACTCCGCTATTTTAATCCGATTGGTTCGCATGAATCGGCGATGATTGGCGAACTGCCACTGGGCGTTCCAAATAATCTCATGCCTTTTATTACCCAGACAGCCATCGGCATCAGGCAACAGCTTAAAGTTTTTGGAGGCGATTATCCAACCCGCGATGGCACGGCTATCCGCGATTACATTCATGTAGTCGATCTGGCAAAAGCCCATGTTGTGGCCGTTGACCGGATGTTGAACAAGAAAAGCAAAAAAAATCTCGAAATTTTCAATCTTGGAACCGGAAATGGCTATTCGGTTCTGGAAGTAATCAACAGTTTTGAAAAAACAACAGGCCAGAAACTAAATTACATCGTTGTTGACCGTCGTCCGGGCGACATCACCGAAATCTGGGCCGACACCGAATTTGCAAACAACGAGTTGGGCTGGAAAGCTGAACAGGGCGTTGATGAAATGACACTTTCGGCCTGGAAATGGGAACTGGCTTTGGAGGCAAGAAAACGTAGTTAAAAATATCTGAAAATATTTAAACATCATATTATGGAAACTTACAAAAAAACTTTAATGGTCACCGGAGGAGCAGGATTTATCGGCTCACATGTAGTGCGTTTATTCGTAAATAAGTACCCCGAATACCGCATTGTAAATGTTGATAAACTCACCTATGCCGGCAACCTGGCCAATTTGAAGGATATCGAAGGCAAAAAGAACTATAAATTTGTGAAGGCCGATATTGTGGATGCCGAAGAAATGCAAAAGCTTTTCACGGTTTACAAATTCGACGGCGTAATTCACCTTGCCGCCGAATCGCACGTCGACCGCTCCATCGCCAGCCCAAGCGAGTTTATCTACACCAATATTGTTGGTACGGCAAATTTGCTTAATGCTGCAAAATTCCACTGGGCTGATAATCCGGAAGGCAAATTATTTTATCATGTTTCGACCGATGAAGTTTATGGCTCACTTGGTGAAACTGGATTTTTCCTCGAAACCACTCCTTACGACCCACGAAGCCCGTATTCGGCATCCAAAGCCAGCTCCGACCACCTGGTGAGAGCATATTTTCACACCTTTAATCTTCCAATTAAGATTTCGAATTGCTCCAATAATTATGGCTCATTCCAGTTTCCTGAAAAACTGATCCCGCTGTTTATTCACAACATTCAAAACAACAAGGCGCTGCCTGTTTACGGGAAGGGTGCAAATATTCGTGATTGGCTTTATGTGGTTGATCATGCTGTGGCTATTGATGAAATTTATCATCGTGGAAAAGTGGGTGAAACCTACAATATTGGCGGCCATAACGAATGGAAGAATCTTGATCTGATAAAATTGCTTTGCAAAATTATGGACAGGAAACTTGGCCGTGAACCCGGAACTTCCGAAAAGCTGATAAAATATGTGAAAGACCGGGCCGGCCACGACATGAGATATGCCATCGACAGCACAAAACTTCAAAATGAACTGGGTTGGAAACCATCGTTGCAATTTGAGGAAGGCCTCGAACTTACCGTGGATTGGTACCTCGAAAACGCCGAATGGCTCGACAATGTTACTTCGGGCGATTACCAGAAATATTATGAAGAACAATATGTAAATCGTTGATTATTGAATTTTTAAAATTAAAACGACCGGTATCTCTGCAAAGAAATACCGGTCGTTTTGTTTAGATAAATAAGTGCTGTTTAAAAACTGCTAATTTTGGGCTAAAGCCCGGTATCTGGCTGTTTTTCAATTGCCCCGCCCTTAAGGGCGGGGCAATTGATGTCCTCCACATTCAGGGCTTTAGCCACAATAATTAATTTAATGCGCCTTTTTAGACTCGACTCATAGCTGAAAAACCTATTTGATTACCGAAACTTTTTGAACAAAAGTCCGCTCACCAATGGTAAGCCGGAT
>CAYOWJ010000002.1:29899-39634 GCA_964407625.1 uncultured Lentimicrobiaceae bacterium | reverse complement strand
AAGTCGATGTCAATGGTACATCACCACGTAATATCCATCCAAAATAAATCAAATAATAACGGATTCATTCAGAATGGATAAACAAAATGGTGCTACGCGAAATGGAACCAGTCGCTGTTTTCATTATAATCAACAATTACTTTTGAATTGTTCTCAAAATGAAAAGTGTTTAGAAGTGTGGAAATTTCTTGTTTTAAAACAATGATTGTATTCTCTGTCAAATCTTTGCGAAATCCTTTCTCCCCGAGGTACAAAACGTGATCCATCGAAACTATTCTGCTGATTATCTGTCCTAATTCGACAAGCTTACGTTGCGAAAAACCATAATTAAGATTAAAGCTAACCAGCTCCTTGACCCTATCGGCAGCACGGAAAGTATAGCCTTTTAAAAACTGGTAAAAACTGTTTTCTTTGGCTGCTTTCATTAGTTTCATTGCCGAGTCTGCAATCTGGTGATAAAGAATGTCATTTGAACCTTCAAAAATCTGGAATGGACGACTATCAACTACCGATCGGCCTGCTATGCTGTTAAGCTGATAACCCCTGGCTCCGAAAAGCTGAAGTAACGACTGAGCCGATTCCTGCATAATATCGGAAGTAACACTCTTGATAATATTTGCTTCGAGACCAAGTGAAGACAGGTTATGCTCTATTCCGGCGATTTCGCCGGATTTCAGACAAAAAGCTGAGCAAATGGTAAAATTGGCCTGCAGGCGGGTGAGGCGATGCTGAACCTGATCGTAAGATAACAAGCTTTTATTGGTTACCAACCGCGATATTGAGTGGCTTATCGCCTCATCAAGTATCCTTTTAATAAAGCCAAGGCCCATCCCCGGAAACTGAAACCTACTCCTGTGAAGCATGTCAAGTAACATCTGAATACCAGTTGTGTGAGGAATCAACCTTTGTTCTTCAGGAATGTAAACATCGATCGAATTTCGACCATATGGGATCTGATATAATCCGAGGTTCTCGAAAAACTCTTCGACAACAATTTTTTGTCGCGGGGCATTTACATCACACACAAACATATCGATATCTCTCATCAGATCGCCATGCACTGCCCTTTTACGTGCCGTAAGAATCCACAAATCAGCCATGCCTGTAAGTCCGGCCCAATGTTTTTTACCCTTTAAATGGAAAAAGCCATCTTTCTCAGTGAAGGAAGTCTGCATGTTAAGTGCATCACTCCCAAAACCCGGCTCAGTGATCATTAATCCTCCCATATGCTGTTCATTCAGGAATTGGTCGAATATCCTGGGTTTGACTTTTTCGTTGCCATATTTTGCAAATGGTTGAATGAAAAGACCATTATTAATTCCTAAGGTTAATGATAAGGCAAGCGATTCATAAGAAGCCGCTGAAATAAAAGCGATGTTCTCCTTTACATTGCCACCAAATCCTCCGTATTGTTTTGGAATACAAAGCGAAAGGGGATTTCCCGACATCAATTCGGTTAATACAGCAGGAGGTATTCCCCTGGTACTGCAAAACTGATCGATTTTATCCTCGTTATGAAAAGCACGCTTCATGCTGGTGGTGAACTCATCAAGAAGCTTCCTGAATGATTTCTCCTCGACAGGACAATCTCCTGGTTGATTTTTATCCAATTCCTCAATTTGTGGCATTTGCAGTTATTTTATAGTGAAGTAGTTAGCCAGGTTATCATCCTGATTTCATAAAACAACAAACTGCAAAGCAAATTGTTTGAATTTTTTGATGTATTCCCTCCTCCCATCCACAACAAACCATAACAAATTATGCTGGAAAGCCATCCTACATTAAATGCATTGACAGTTTTAGGACAATGAGACTAAAAGTACTTCTCCTCCGGAATTGAACAATCTCATTATTTACCATCCGGCAATTCTTACAATCTGACGTATGAAAAGCCAGGATTTTTGTTTGATTTGTTTGGCTCCAGGGATTGGGTTGTTGCTCAAATGACGAGTTCGGGATTTAAAGTAATACATCCTGTTTTTGTTTCTATCCCCTGAAGAAGTGGAAAGAAGTCAGTGCTGGAATTCTTCTGGTAAAACAGCCAGTTAAATTGGGAATTCCTTTTATTTGACTTAAGGAAAAATACGAACTGCCTACACCGGCCTGGTTACTGAAAGCTTACCTGCTTTGGATGAAATTTGTACAAGGAATCTGCAACATCACCAAATCGAAAACCGTTAATTGCAAGGCAAAACAACCTTTCATCCCAACCCGATACATAACAGGTTGCAGGACATTATAAACAAAATGAAAATACTTGATGATGATGATAAATAAAAAGGAGCTGTCTTCCGGGCAACGCGAAGAACTAATTGGTGTATTAAAAACCCGCTTCGACAAAAACATAAACCGCCATCAAGGTCTTGAATGGGCAAAAATAGAGGCAAAGCTGGATTCCCCGGCATTCAGCAAAAAACTGTGGTCGCTCAACGAAATGGAGCGAACTGGCGGGGAACCGGATGTTGTTGGTTTTGATGAAACAACTAACGAATACATTTTTTATGATTGTTCAGCCGAAAGCCCAAAAGGCCGCAGAAGTATTTGTTACGATCGCGAAGCGCTGGAATCGAGGAAGGAACACAAACCTGAAAACAATGCTATCGAAATGGCCGCCAATATGGGCGTTGAGCTTTTAACCGAAGAACAATACCGGGAGCTGCAGAAACTTGGAAATTTCGATACCAAAACATCGAGCTGGCTAAAAACACCTTACGAAATCAGAAAACCAGGTGGTGCCATCTTTGCTGATTACCGCTACAACACTGTGTTTGTGTATCACAACGGCGCCGAATCTTATTATGCTGCCAGAGGTTTCCGCGGCTCACTCAGGATTTGAATTTTGCACCAGCAACCAAAATTTAGCTGAATTTAAAGATTACTGTGAAAGGAATTGAAAGCATGATAAATAAAATATCCTGAGCCCGGCTGCCATTTAAAAACATTAATAGTTGAGGATATAATTCATGATGTGAAGTCTTGGGGTAGCTTACTCAAACCAGGCATTCGAATATTGGCTTATCCTGCATTTTAATGACCATCAGGGCTGAAAACCGGATCGTTCAGATTATGAAAAAGCTATCAACGATTACATCCATCCTTTGGGGTCACATGATGATGGTGATGGAAATAAGCTGATCAGCTCAAAATTCTTCAACCTTCTGGATGCGATTGATCCGGCAACCAAAACACCACGGGTGCAATCAGCGATTAAAAGAGCCGGGAAAACTGATAAAAGCCCCGGTCATCAAAGTCCGGCAACCGAAGAATCGTCAACAACGGTTTACAACTTTGTCGAAAGCATTTTAAAATATATTTAAAGAAATCAGAATAAAATACAAACCTTTACCAACAAAATAATTCAAACTGTGGCAACAAAACTCCCTCAGGAAAACTACATCGCCTGCCTTGTTGGTGGCGCAATTGGCGACGCATTGGGCGCAGCCATCGAATTTTTAAATATTCATCAGATCATCCAAAAATACGGACCATCAGGTGTGACCGGTTATGTTGAATTTGCTGACGCAACCGGCGAATTTACCGATGACACCCAGATGACACTCTTCACCGCTGAAGGTTTGCTCGGTGCAATGTGCCGCGAAGATTTTAAGGGAACCGAAACTGCAATAAACCGGATCGTTTACCATTCGTACCTGCGATGGCTTCTTACTCAGGAAATGCCCATGAAATTTAGCAGCCACCCCGAAACTTTGAAAAATGAAGAAAATGGCTGGCTCATCACACAAAACGCATTATTTAAACGCCGCGCTCCCGGAAACTCCTGCTTATCAGCTTTAAGAAGCGGCGTAGCAGGAAGCATCGAAAAACCCATCAACAACAGCAAAGGCTGTGGTGGAATTATGCGTGTTGCTCCGGTTGGACTGGTTTTGCCGGGAGAAAATGAAAAGGCCTTTGCAACGGGGTGCAACCTGGCCGCCATCACCCACGGGCATCCTTCGGGCTATTTGAGCGCAGGGTTCTTTGCATCACTCATTTCGGACCTTGCTGTTGCCATTCCGTTTGAACAAGCTCTGCAAAATGCCACCACAATACTTCAAAAACGGGAAGGCATGGAAGAAACACTTTTTGCAGTTCAAAATGCCATAAACCTTTACAACGATTCGAAGATACTTCTGAAATCATCACCCGAAAAAATCCCTCAATTCATCGAAAAGCTGGGCTTGGGCTGGGTTGGAGAGGAAGCGCTTGCCATCTCTCTTTTCTGCTGCCTGCTCTATCCTGATAATTTCGAAAAAGGTGTGCTTGCCGCGATAAATCATAGTGGCGACAGCGACAGCACGGGCTCCATCACCGGTAATATCCTTGGATTAATAAACGGCCTAAACAAAATTCCTGAAGGTTGGATTACCAATCTGAGGAACCTCCAGCTTGTCGAAAAAATGGGCAAAGAGCTTTTTAACAACATTTGGATATTTCACTCATTCCTACACCCCAACCGGGATGTTGACTCTTATTGAAAGCCAATGTCCCTGTCGATTTCATTCATTTTTAACCAAACAATTAAACGAAATTGATAATTTTTGTACTTTCGCTTTTTTGAGAAACGTAAAAACATGTCTGTATTTTAGGACAGTAAAAAAATAGAATAATTTGCCCGGGAAATGAAAAAGGAACTGCTTTATACTATACTGGTTATCTCGCTAATAGCTTTAAATTTTGCATCATGCAAAAACACAACCTTTGATAATGCAAGTGATGAAACCCCGCTCTCTCAAAATACCGACACGTCTTCATCAAACCTCCGCAAAGTAACCTTCCTGCCCTATTGGGTTATCAATGCTCAGTTTGCAGGTTTTTATGCTGGCAAAGAACTGGGAATCTTCAAAAAATACGGGATCGATCTCGAAATCATCGATTTCCAGCCATTTTATACTTCCAATGAACTGCTCAGAACCGGGGAAGCCGATTTTGCTGCAATTTGGCTTGTTAACGCCATAGGAGTAAAAGCTTCGGGTGTTGATATCGTAAATATTGCTCAGTTTTCGTCGCGTTCGTCACTGATGCTTGTAACAAAAAAATCGAGCGGCATCAACGAAATCGAGGACATGAACAATAAAAGGCTTGGAGTTTGGCAAGGGTTCGAATTACAGCCCGTGACCTTGTTTAAAAAATTTCATCTCAATGTTGAGCTTATTTCTATCGGAAGCACCAACAACCTCTTCCTGCACGATGGTGTGGATATCACGGCAGCCAACTGGTTCGACGAATATCACTCAATTATAAATTCAGGCTACAACCCCGACGAGCTAAACACTTTCTTCTTTGCTGATTATGGGTTGAATTTCCTTGAAGACGGCATTTATTGCCTTTCGACAACTTTAAGCAAAGACCCAAAGCTGTGTGCTGATTTTGTGAAGGCTACCGCCGAAAGCTGGACTTTTGCCTTTAACAATCCCGAAAAAGCCATCGATATTGTTATTGCCTGTGCTCAGAAAGCTAATATCCCCGTAAACAAAGTCCACCAGCGATGGATGCTCGACAGATACCGTGATTTGTACTTCTCCACCGGCAAGACAACAACCGAACTTTCGGTTAAAGATTATATGTTTGCCGCCAAAGTCATGAAAGAAAGCAACATGATTCAGGAAATCGTACCTTACGAAGACTTCTTCAAACACTACACAAACTTTTCACGATAAACTTAAGATTTTTTAAAATGTTCAACCCAGTCAAAACCATACGAAGTAAAAAGGGACTAGCCTTTAAACTGATCACCTCTATTTTTGCCAGTATTGCTTTAATTTTTCTTGTGATTTTTGTGTACAACTATGATTTCTCAAAATCTATCGTCGAAAAAAACCTGAAAATGAATGCTGAGAACCTGACCAGAAACAGTGTTTCTCAAATCGAAAAGATATTATATTCCATCCAGAAAATCCCGGATAACTATGCGAAAATTATCGAAAACACCGACTATACAAAGGAAACGCTTGTAAAAATCTTACAACAGGTTGTCGAGATAAACCCTGAAATATATGGGGCTGCACTCGCTTTTGAACCAAATCTGTTTGCAAAGGATGAAAAATATTTCATGCCTTATTTTTTCAGGAAAGAAGGCCGGCTCGACTTATTATATCTGGGCAGCGAACGTTATGATTACTTTACGATGGACTGGTACCAGATACCCAAAGAACTCAAGCGGCCGGTTTGGAGTGAACCATATTTTGATGAAGGAGCTGGAAATACAATCATGTCGACCTATTCGGTTCCGCTGTATCGCGATTTCAACGGGGAACGGCAATTTATCGGAATTCTCACTGCTGATATATCCCTGGACTGGCTTCAGAAATTTATAAATTCCATAAAGGTTAACCAAACCGGATATGGCTTCATGATTTCACAAAACGGGACGATGGTCACCCATCCCACCACCAAACTGATCATGAATGAAACGATTTTCAGCATTGCCGAAGCACAAAATTCGACACAATTGCGCGAAATAGGACGCGACATGATTCGGGGCAAGTCGAGTTTTGCCGAAATCGAATATCATAATTTAACAACCGGTCAGCTGAGTTGGATTGCTTATGCACCCATTACGGTGAACGGGTGGTCGATCGGCATCGTTTTTCCGGTTAAAGAATTTATGGCCGATGTAAACACTTTGTCGCTCCGGATATTTATTTTAGCGTTTGTAGGATTGATTATTATATTACTTGTCATCATTGGAATCTCAAGATCTATTACAAGCCCGCTGAGAAGTTTGTCGCATGCATCTAAAAAAATTGCTGAAGGCGATTTTAATGTTGAATTGCCCGACATCAAAACAAAAGATGAGATGAAGGAACTGCACGATTCGTTTGTTTATATGCAAAAAAAACTTGCCGAATACGTTGTCAACCTTCAGGAAACTACCTCAGCGCGCGAAAAAATCGAAAGCGAACTTCGCATCGCCCGCGAAATTCAAATGGGCATGATTCCACATATTTTCCCGCCTTTTCCAAATCTTTCCGAAATTGACCTTTTTGCATTGCTGCGACCGGCAAAAGAAGTTGGTGGCGATTTGTACGACTTTTTCCTTATCGGTGAAGACAAGCTCTGTTTTGCCATCGGCGATGTTTCAGGCAAAGGTGTTCCCGCATCGTTGTTTATGGCAGTCACCCGCACACTTCTCAGGTCGGTTTCAACCATCGACGGCTCACCTTCGGCAGTGGTCAGTTCACTCAACAAATCGCTTTCTTACAATAACGAGTCGAGCATGTTTGTTACCTTTTTTGTTGGAATGCTCCATCTTAAAACCGGAGAACTAAAATTCTCAAATGCCGGTCATAATCCACCTTTCATGATCCGGAACAATGGCAAAGTTGAGATGTTTGAAATCACCAAATCAATTCCAATCGGACTTTTCGAAGAGATAAAATATACCGAATCCGTTGTTCATCTTCAAAAAGGCGACAAATTATTTATGTACACCGATGGAATTACTGAAGCCGAAAATCATGATAAAGCCCTTTATTCTGCTGACCGACTGATGATGATTTTGCAAAAAAACATATTGGCCACTCCCAAACAATTAATACAAACAGTTGACGAAGATGTGGCTTTACACGTTGATAAGTACCCACAATCCGATGATTTAACAATGATGACAATCGTATTTTATGGATAGCAAGAAAAAAAATAAGAACCTCCGGCTGATAAACGATATTTCCCAATTATCGGCAATCACCGATTTTGTTGAGAATCTTGTGGAGGAATGGGAACTATCTCCGGGTCTCGCCATGTCGTTAAACCTGGTGATCGAAGAAGCATTTACCAATGTTGTTTTTTATGCTTACAACGACGAGAAGCAACATCTTATCGATTTAAATTTTGGGAAAGATGGTGAACAACTTAAAATTGTGCTTACCGATGATGGCTCGGAATATGATCCTACGCAAAAACTTGACCCTGATTTTAATCTGCCCATCGAAAAAAGGAACGTTGGTGGTTTAGGAATATTCCTGATCAAAAAAATAATGGATACTGTCGAATATCAGCGCAAGGAAAACAAAAACTACCTTGTGATGACCAAAACACTTAAATTATAATTCCTGCTACATTTGCAGCCTAAATCTTTTTATCGAAATATTTAACATGGCAGGAAGACGAAAATTTATCAGAACAACCGTGCTTCAAATCATCGAATGGGCGTACATTCCGTTTCGTAAGTTTATTCCACCCGAAACATTCCGCTACGCATCCACCGGAGGGTTTAATGTGGTGCTCGATATCTTCCTGTATTTTGTTTTTTACAACTTTATCCTGCAAAAACAGATTATCGATTTTGGATTTATTGCCGTCAGCCCTTACATTGCCTCATTTTTGTTTGTTTTCCCCATCACATTTACCACCGGTTTTCTGTTTGCCAAATACATCACTTTTACCGATTCGCTACTTCGTGGACACACTCAATTAGTCAGATACGGAATTTCGGTGGGTGGCTCAATCGTTTTAAACTATGTTTTATTGAAACTCTTTGTGGAATATCTGTACATCTGGCCAACCGTTTCTAAAATGATAATCACTGTTATCGTCGTAATTTACAGTTACGCCCTGCAGCGATATTTTACTTTTAAAACCGGCGAAGTTTCAATCCTGAAAAGGAATTCAGGTTAGATCCGGATTTTGGTTATCCAATAAACAAGCCTTCAATTCTAACTTTCAGGCTGCCATCTTTCATCCTGGTAATTGCATTTACCAATCCGCTGTGACGCCATTGCAGCATACACCGGCGCGGAAGGAACCAAATTAGAGTTTTATTGAAGGAACCCGTCACAGAATTTGCAATCAGCCCCTTACTCCTCCTTTAAGCTATGAGGACTTCTTCAGGCTTTGGATTCCATGCTCCACATTCATTTTTCACATAGTAGCTTTTTGTTTTATCTTCTTTGTCAATGACTTTCATTCCTAACATCGGTGGTGCATAAAAATGAAGGGATATTGCAAAATCATCACTTTTGTTTTCGATGATGTGATAAACTCCTTTTGGCACCTCAGCAATGGTATTGTTGACCAGCGGGATGCAGGCAATCTCTTCAAGATTCCCGTTGTACAAAACATTGTTAGCCTTGCCGCTTACCGAATAAACACAACCAAATGAGTTTGCGTGATCGTGGATATTGCTGTGTTCATTGGGTTTCCAGTTCATCACAACCACTTCAAAATTCGGTGACTGAAAGGCACATTTCCTTCCATAAGGCAGGTCTTCGGGGTAAAGCAGATGCTCAGACATTTCCTCTTTTGTGAATGAAAATTTTTCGAGAATTGCTTTAAATTCGGCCGGGCCGTGGATGTTTTGTTTTGAAGCCTCAAAAAGCTGATCAATGTTTGCGATTTTTTCGTCGAAAGTCATGTTTACAAGTATTAAATATTTAAAATCAATGATTTATGTTTTCCTCCATTGAAGCACAACAGTGTTTCCGTTTTTGGATTTTTTTGAATCTGCAAAAGTCAGAAATCTTTTAAAGCTGTGTTCATTAGATTTTACAAAACATATTTATTTATCCAAAATGAATAAACCGCTCCAAAGTGTGCCAGTCAAACCGAAACGATTGTGCCACTGACGAACTAAGTTGTGCCAGTTAAACCTGAAGAGATTAACCTGGCCATTATTGTCCGGCATTTTGAAGGAACCATCGCTTTGCTGTATTGCGTTTCGGAAAAGGCGTATCAACCCTGCGAATTTTGTAAAAATGAACCCGATTGTACCATCCGGCACGTCTTTAAAGACATCCG
>CAYOWJ010000002.1:5584-29799 GCA_964407625.1 uncultured Lentimicrobiaceae bacterium | reverse complement strand
CTGCTGTTCCTGCCTGGCCGCAGGCATTAACAATTGCAGTTGTGTTGGTTTGTCCTGTTCCAAAGGCGGTGGAAGTACCAACCAGCGTTCCGGAACAACCCCACTGGGCGCTCGTACTTTGGTCGGTTGTGGATGAAATTAATCCGTGCTGACCGGTGCCATCAATATAAAAGATTTTGCCACCGCCATAACTTTGCCCAATCTCGAATTGCGTAGTTGTAAAAGCCACCTCATTACCATAAGCTGTGCCGGCTCCGTTTGTGGCGTAAGCCCTCAAAAAATAGTCGGTGTTTGTTTCCAATCCGGTTATGTTGCTTACAAAAATTCCAGTTCCGGTACCATCGGTGGTTTTGTTGCCAGCAATGGTCGGATTGGGAGAAGTACTCCAGCAAACACCTCGTGCTGTTACATTTGTACCCCCTGATGAAGTTACATTACCACCACCGGTTGCAGTTACCGGGCCAATATTTGAAACGGCGGTGGTCGAAATTGTGGGCAGACCTCCACATGAAAATGTAGTTTGAGATATTGTAAGCGGGGTCGAATTTCCACAGGCATTGTAAGCCCATACAAATCTGCTGTAAACTGTATTGCAGTTTAAACCGGTTTCGGTTTTTGAAATTGTTGCACCAACATCAACTGCAGTTGACAAATCGTTGGTTGTGTTCCAATAATAACCAGCAGCTTCAGGAACAGTGCTCCAATTCCAAATTATCTGAGTCATTGATGGCACATGGGTTCCTGAAGTTGGCGCGGAGGGCGCTGTGGTGCAGTTTTCTTTGATACACCGAACCGAGAAACCACTTAAATGAATATCGTTGGTGCGTAATACTTCACCACCGCCTGCATTTAGGTTTCGGCTCCATGTTGTGGATAAATCAAATGCATTTGATGACCACAAATATGCGACAGAACCAAGTGAGTTGTAAAGCCCATCTGATGACCTGCGGTACCCGGCTACCAGTGCTTCAAAACCGGAAGTGCCTCCCTGCTGAAGGTTTAGGCCACCGTCGGTACCACGCAATCCGGTAGTTCCACAGGTTATTGTCGGATCAACAGTTTGCTCAAGCGTACACCATTCATCATCTGTCGGCACGTGCCAACCATCGGCGCAAATACCTTTTGTGCCGGGAGTTGTGGAATATTGCATCAGCTCTTTCCATTGATATAAACCGCCATAAGTGTTGCAGTTTGCCGGATTATTATCGTAGCAGTATTTTTCGGTTATGCTGTTATTTGTCATTTCCTGGGTGCCGGTAATCTGGTCACCAACATTTAAATTTTCAGACATCCAGCACTGGCTTCCAATTTGCACCGTGTTGTAAATCTGATTGTCCCTTGAATCTACAAAAGGATTTCCACATTGCCAGTTTGAACCACTACAATCAGGAAAGCCAATGGTTGCGGGGCTGTTCATCAAAACGTAATAGGCGTTGCCAGGCAACAGCAACTCAAGTGAATTAATTCCCATTGCCGGCCAATATAAATCCAATCCGGCAACTTCTTTAACTAAACCTACATCGTATCCAGCAAAAAACGTTTCTGCAATTACCGGGCAGGTCGATAGCACAGGGATCAGATTCCAGCCGGCTTCGAGGTTTAATGTTCCATTCTGCATCAGCACACCGGAGAAATCAATTGTTGTTGTCTGGTTAAATTTGGCAATGTAGCCTGATTGTGAGTCCCAGTTTCCTAATGTATTGATTTGTTGCGACGGAAAATACATTCCTTGTGGATTTTGAAGTATTGTTAATTGATTTTGGACTGAAAGGAAAAGCGTTTCAATATCAGGATTATCAGGAGTTACATAGCTTGAAATTCCGCTCCAACCTTGAGGGATTGTAACAAATTGCTGCGCCGGAACAGGAGCAGGCGAATTCCAGATTGCTATATGTGAGCTGGGCGAATTAAATAATCCGCCAACAATTAAATCGGCTCCATACAAACATAAGGTATGCGCACCATAAACATTGCCCGGATAAAATAATCCGCCATTCATATCGCTCCATGATGAGCCGTTCCATTTAGCGATGCCGTTGGTTGTTAAACCATCAGAAGTTGTAAAATATCCACCGGCAATCAATTCACCGTTATATTCCTGAAGTGCAAAAACATATTGGTAAAAAACACCACCCATTCCACCTCCCAGTGCCGACCAATCTGTGCCATTCCAGGACGCAATATTGTTTGCTGGTATTCCGCCGGCACTCATAAATAACCCGCCGGCAATTAAATTTCCTTTGTATTCGCCCAAAGTGTAAACGATGTTGCTAATGCCGCTTCCCAGCGATGACCAGGAAATACCATCCCATTTTGCAATATGATTTGCACTAACACCACCGGCATTTGTAAAAAAACCACCGGCGTAAAGTTCCCCATTAAAAACCGATAAAGCCATTACCTGTCCTTCGGTACCCACCGTTCCGCTGCCTAATGCCGACCATCCATTGCTGTTTCGTTTGGCAATGTAGTTAACCGGGAGATTGTCGGCCTCAGTAAAATAGCCGCCTACATATAAATCATCACCGATAACTGCCAACGAAGTTACGATACTCCCAACACCGCCTAATTCATCGCTCCACGACGAGCCATTCCAAATCGCAATATAATTTACAGGAAGTCCTCCTGCTTCAAAAAACTCACCACCAGCAATCAGATTTCCGTTGTAAACCACAAGTGCATTAACTTTTCCGTTTACACCATCGCCCAAAGCCGACCAGGTTGAGCCATCCCAGCGGGCAATGTGGTTGGCGTTAACACCATCCACACCAGTAAATTTTCCGCCAACAATTAAATCACCATTATAAATTGTAGATGAATAAACCCAATCATTCATCCCACCACCTGGAAACCCTGACCAACTTTGGGAAAAGCCACTTTGTGAACCAAAAAGGTTTAAGAGTAAAATTCCAAACAGGAATACATAAAAAAAATTCGCTTTAAAAAACAGTCCATTGGTTTTCATTTTCAGGGAAATTAGGTTTATTTCAAATTTAATTACTGAAGCAAAGATAAAATTAATTCATCCAAAATATTTATGAATCAAGCTTTTTGAGTTTGGATTTGTGATTAGCGATTTTTGATTTCAGATTCTGAAAAAGTAAACCAATCAATCGAAAACATTTCATCATCCTGACCATAAAAATGCAGCCACAGCGCATGAACACCATCAGCCTTTTGGATGGGAAAAGATAGTTTTTTCCATTCGTCATTTTCGTCGGGTTGAATTTCCAGAATTGCCAGCCGCTTATGCCAGGGTTTATCCAATGAAACCACAATCTTGCCACCTTTTGTTCCGGGATTAATGCTTAGCGTGATGCTATCAACCCCATCACCAAAGTTGATGTATTTGCAGGCTACTTTGTCGCCGCTGTAAATTTTAGTCAATTTTTCAGATTGATTTTCAAATTGCTCAATCCTTAAATTTCCGTTAAGGATACAAGCCCGTTCGGCATCAATACGGGTTTTTGCATCCAAAGGACCGGCAGCACCCTGGGAAGTCATCTCAACTTCGGGTATTGCCCCATCTTCAAGAATTTTGATAGGTTCAACACAGGCTTTCCGCATGGTGTTGCAGCCGTGTGTTGAGCGGTGGTAAAACACGTACCATTGACCTTTAAATTCGGCAATTGAGCCATGATTATTCCAGTTTCCGGGATTGCAATGGTTGTTGTCAATTATCACACCTCCGTATTTGTATGGGCCAAATGGTGACGATGCCGTGGCATAGCCGATGCAGGTTGGGATGTCGCCGCGGCTGATGTCGGCAAAAACAAGATAATAAAGCCCGTTAATCTTCGCCATAAAAGCACCCTCGTGGAAATGGTGTTCCTTTTCGGTGATTATACTATCCTGCACTGTATTCAAATCCAGTTCCGTCATGTTTGGTTTCATTTTGGCCATTTTCAAACTAAACTGCCCCCAGAGATAATAGGCCTGGCCGTCGTCGTCAATAAAAACATCGGGGTCAATCTGACTGTAGCCATTTAAATCTAAAGCGATGCCATTTACAAAAGGCCCCTCGGGATTTGAAGAAGTTGCAACGCCTTCAGCAAAAGTCTTGTCGGGCTGGCAATAATACAAAAAGTAAGTACTATCGCTGTATGCCACAGATGGGGCATACAGCACTTTATCGTTGTAAGGAACCCCGTCGCCAGTGCCTTGCGATTTAAAAATATCCTCAAAAAGTTGCCATTTTTGCATATCTTCTGTTACAAGAAGGTGATGCCGATGTGAACAATAATCTTCGCAACTTACGTCTAACGAACCATAAACATAGAGTTTCCCGTCATTCCAGACCCTGGCAGTAGGGTCGGCAATGTAAATGCCGGGAGGCGAGATTGGATTTTGCGCAAAGGTTGGCACTATAACAAAAAGTATAAAAATGAAGGCAAAATGAATTCTCATCTTTTTGGCTTGTTTTGATTTTGGCTTGTTTTTGTGGTTCATTTCATTTTTATTCAAATTCCCGCGGCAGTTTAAAAGCTACTGCCAGCTCGTCCAATTGCCCGTTGGTGATGCCTTGCGGCTCGAAACCTGCCATATGGGCAAAAAGATAAATCCTCGCCGATTTTGTAAGCGCATCAATTACATCAAAACAATCAGTAATGTCGTCTCCAACGGCAAAGATGCCATGTTTTTCCCACATCACCACATCATACTTTTCGAGATGTTTTATGGTAGCGCGGGCAATTTCAGTGGTTCCGGTCAGGATATAGGGCACAACACCAATTCCTTTTGGCACAAGCACCCTTGCTTCGGGGATCATTGACCAGAGGGTTCTTGTAAGGTGCGACGAATCGAGAAAAGGTTGGCAGTGCGTCAGGGCAATCAATTCGGTGGGATGAGTGTGAAGTACCACACTTTTGCTGTTTCCACGGGCTTTTAAAAAGTTGTGAATACTCAGATGCGAGGGCAACTCAGAAGTTGGTTTAACAACTCTTTCCGAAATGATTTCAAATCTTTTCCCATCGTCAGTAATTCTGATAATTGCACCAAATTCGAGCGGTGATCTGGCCACGTCGCGCATTCGTTTCCCTGTTCCGGTAACATAAAAAATATTCCCTGCTATTTCGGGAACTTCTTCTGCAAGGTCTTCGCTGGCTGAAAAAGCAGGCAATCCAGACATTTCATCATCTGCCAGATGCGTCAGGTTTACAGAAATATTGCCTCCGTTGGCCTCAGCCCATTCCCGCTGCCACAGATAGCCGGCAACTTCTGCAATTTTGTCGAGCTCAAAGAGAATTTGTTGGTTCGTAAATTTCATCTTCATTTTCTTGTTAAGTTGATTTTGCAAATTAATTATCAATACAAACGTAACAGGCTTTTTAACATAATTAATTTATTATCATCAAGTTACATATAACTATTCATATTTTGGATTTTCTGCTACCAATTACAGCAAAACCTACCTATTAACATCTCTTACTGGTAACTTCTATTTCATACCGCTGAATTTCAGGAATATAGTCCCTTCCTACAGGAATATCATTTTTCATACAGAAATAATCGAAAACAGCCTGCCAGGGCAATGATTTCAGTTCTTCCTGCAGGGCAAATCTTTCAAAAAGCTGGTCGTTATCTTCATATTTCATCAGCATTTCGGTGGGTTCGAGCAAAGCCATCAACAATGCTTTTTGTGTGGCGCGTGTGCCGGTTACATAAGCTCCTATGCGGTTGATGGTGGCATCGAAATAGTCCAACCCGATATGAACCCGATCCAAAGCGTTGCACCGGATAATTTCGCGGGTGAGGTCGGTGAGGTCGTCGTTCAGAATTACCACATGGTCGCTGTCCCAGCGGACAGGCCGGCTTACATGCAACATGATTTCGGGGGTAAACAGCAGCAGCGATGAAATCTTATCGGCTATGCTCTCGGTGGGGTGGAAATGGCCGGTATCAAGGGTTACAATTTTGTTATTTTTTGCGCCGTAACCCAGGTAAAAGTCATACGAACCAACCGTGTAGCTCTCCATGCCGATGCCAAATAATTTGGCTTCGATGCTGTCTTTCATATTTTTATAATGAACCGAAAAAATCTCATCCAGCGAGTCTTTCAATATTTCCCTGTACCGCAACCGGTTTGCCGGTATTTCTTTAGAGCCATCATGTATCCAGAGGTTCATCATGCAGGGATCGCCCTGTTGTTTTCCCATCTCTTCGCTAATGGCGCGGCAGCGCTTGGTGTGGTCAATCCAAAAATCACGGATTTCTTTGTTAGGATTTGAAAGCGAAAGGCTCCCACTTTTAGGGTGGGAAAATGATGTGGAATTGAAATCCAGCTTAATATTATGGGCTTTTCCCCAATCCATCCAGTTTTGAAAATGAATGGGTTCAACTTCGTTTCGGTCAACTTTTTTTCCTTTAAAATCGCCATAGATCTCATGCAGGCTCAGGCGGTGGTTTCCAGCAATAAGCGACAGTGCTTTGGTGATATCCTGGCGCAGTTCATCCATATTGCGCGCTTTTCCGGGATAGTTGCCAGTAACCTGAATTCCTCCACTCAATGCATTGCCTGTACTCTCGAACCCACTCACATCATCTGCTTGCCAGCAATGGATGGAGATGGAAATTTTTTCGAGTGTTTTTATCGCCTTATCAGTGTCAACGCCAATTTCAGCATAACGATTTTTTGCATCTTCATAACACTTTGTGACATTTTCCATGCAGTTTCTAAATATTAATTTGTGTGCTAATTTATTTTTCGAAATTTTTAAAATTTTCATAAGCAACAAACCATTCATGCTGTTTTTCAGGATTATAAATGGTTGGATTTAAATTTCTACGAAGCAACGCTCTCCCCTCCTCAAGGTTTTTGATGTTTCCACAGGCAATCATTTGACCGAGTATATTGCCCATCGCCGTGCTTTCGGTAAAAGTTGAAATAACCTGCATTCCGGTTGCATTGGCGATGAACTGGCATAGCAACGTGTTTTGGATGCCGCCACCGGTAATGTAAATTTTGTTGATTCCGATGGCAACCGCTTCGGCAATCTGGTCAAGTATCATTCTTGTTTTTAATGCCAGACATTCTAATATTCCCCGGATCATGGCCGCTTTAGTTTGCGGTGGTTGCTGGCCTCTATTACGGCAATATTCCTCAATGGCAGCAGGCATGCTGGTGGGATTGAAAAATCCGGCATGATCGGGATTAATAAAAAAGGAGAACTGTGGAGCATCATTAGCCATCAGCATCATCATTTCATACGTATAATCCTTTTCTCCCCAGGCTTTACGACAACCTTGAAGCAGCCATAACCCCATCATATTTTTCAATAACCTGAACCCTTCAATGCCACCTTCGTTGGTGATGTTGTAGCGAAAAGTAAGATTATTTATTACTGGATTTTTGGTTTCGATGCCAACCAAAGCCCAGGTTCCGGTGCTGATGTAAGCCCAGTTGCTTCCCGTTGCAGGTATCGCGGCAATTGCCGATGCGGTGTCATGTGTGGCCGGGGCTACTACCAGGGTTTTGCTTAAATTACCGTCATTAGCCAGCTCGCTTCTTAGTGGGGCAATGGTTGTGCAAGGTGGGATAATTTGTTGCATAATGGCGGGGCTCACACCGATTTTCTCCAAAAGTTCACTTTCCCAGGTTCCTTTTAACGGATTAAAAAGCTGCGACGTAGTTGCAAAGGTGAACTCGGTTGTTTTTATTCCGGTTAACCAATAGTTTAGCATATCGGGAACAAACAATAAATCTTTGCATCGGGTCAGGAAATCAGGGGTTTTCGTTTTGGAAGCAAACAACTGAAATAGCGTATTGAAAGGGAGAAGTTGTACACCGGTAAGGTTGTAAACATGGCGCAAATCCATTGATTTGGCAAAATCATCCAGGACGTTTTGTGTCCGGGAATCACGGTAACTAAAGGGTAATCCCATCAAGTTCCCATTACTGTCAAAAAGCCCGTAATCCACACCCCAGGTATCAATTCCGATGGAAGTGAGTGGGATTTCCAGAATTTTTTCTGATGCGCTGAGTGCAAATAATATCTCTTCATAAAACCGGTAAATGTTCCAAAAGCGTTTATCTGAAAGGTTCAGGATGCCAGTGGGAAACCGATGTATCTCGCTCACCTCAAGCTTTTCACCATCAAAAGTACCCAACACAGCCCTGCCGCTTTCTGCGCCAAGATCAATTGCCAGATGTGTTGATTTTGCCATATTATTAAGAAAAATATTGTATCATAAAATTCAAATTCAGAAAATGATTTCTATTAAAGGTTGCCATTTCTTCCGGATTCTTTAACGATTTCCCTGAACTGCGTTGGACTGCTTCCGGTTTTTTCTTTGAACGCTTTCGAGAAATGAAAAATAGATTCAAATCCGGTTTCGAAGGCAATGAGTTTCACTGGCAAATCAGAACTTAAAAGAAGTGTTTTCGCACGGTTAAGCTTTATTTGCAAATGATATTGTTTTGGCGACATACCCGTAAATTCTTTAAACTTTTTGCGAAAAAGCGCATAACCAATGTTTAACTCTATCGCAATTTTAGGAATATCCATATCATCATTCACTTTATCCTGCATCATTTCCTTTGCATGATTTATCTGCGTAATAAATGACTGGCTGTACCTGGTTTTGTTTTTGATATTGTAATAAACAAGTCCGAATATCTGAAAAAGGATACCAACTACAATTTGCTGGAATCCCGGTTTTTCTTCTTTGGAATAATTGACTGCAACTTCAAAAAGGTTCTGAATTTCCTGAAACGTTCTGATATGGAAAATCGGTTGAGATTTATTAAAAACACTTCCGTTGATGAGTCTTTGGGTCAGATCGCCGTGAAAACCGATCCAGTATTCCCTCCATCCTGTTTTTTTAAACGGCATATAGCGATGCCACTCGTTTGGAAAAAGAAGCATCACACTACCTGGATAAAGGGTTACTATTCCTGCACTTTCCGATTCAAAAATTCCCTGGCCTTCGGCAATGAGCAATAGTTGGTAGCTTGACAAGTAGCGCCCCTTATCCCATGTAAAATAATGTGTGTCAGGATGACCTGTCAATGGATACTGCTCGCTTTTGAGTACATCCGACATACCCACATTCTCGATGAACACGCCCCATTTTGTGTCTTGTTCCGACACCGGGAAGTATTTGTAAAAGTTGACCCTTTCTGTTTTCATTGGATGAGCCTGATTTTTGCTCTTTAAAGATGATTAAGTTTGCTGAATCAAAATGAACTGCTAATCCCGTTTCACCGGTGTTTTAGGAACAAAAGTAATCTCCCCGAAAGTTATATTTCCATTATCGTCAACCACCATCAACAGCGATTGGTAAGGATCGAACGTTAGTTCTGCCTGGCTACTATTACCAGCAAAGTTGACGGTAATTTTCTGCACGATTGGTTCGGCCTGAAAGGACTGCCCATAAGCCATGGGATATTTCAAATCCTTAGCTTTAGGATTGGAAAAGAAAATGTGGGCATATTTCCCATCGGTGCGGCACCAGAACTCCGGCAGGTTTTCGCCTTCGATAAGTGGTTTTTGTTTTTGCAGTGCAGCAAAATCATTACTAACGTTGGGCAATTGTTTTAAATCTTCAAGAAGTTTTTCAAATTTTTCATTTTTGATATGACCAGCCTGCGAAGGGGAGCTTTTCAGGCAAACAGGCAAACCATGTCGGGCAATCCGGTAAACTGCTTCGAGTGTTTCGATATCGAAATATTTTGCATCGAGATAAAGCAAATCGAATTGCAGATCATTTATTATCATGATGTTGTTTCTGACTTCGGCTTGCTTAAGGAAATCTGCATTTACCCACAATGGCTGATAGCCCTCGAGTTCGGGATCGAAATTTTCGTAACGCATTTCATAAGTACCCCATGCCCAGGGCAGTTGAAGCTCTTCTGGAAGTTCACCGGCAATCCAGGCATCCTCCTGAGGCAGGTAAACAGCAACCGATGAGTAGGTTCTTCCGAACCTCATTTTTTCGGAAACCTTTGTCATATAATTATTAAAAGCCGGAATTTCATCAGTCAGGCTGCCTTTAGTTCCAACATGCACGCTTGCATAAAAATAAATGGTGTCAATCCCGATTGGGTTAAAAGGCGTACCATGCCAGATAATCTGGCTAACACCATTCGCAAAGAGTGCATCGGCTACCATTTTCAGGTCGGCAGTTTGCTCTTCGCGGATATGTTTGGCCGGCCATCCATAAAGGCAAGTAAAGGTTTCGGAACTGACAACAGGCTTTTCGGCGAGTGCTGCTGCTGAGGCCACAATTGTCGAGAAGTTGGGATCATAAAGCATAGCCTCGGTTTCGGGCACATCAACGGCGGAGTACGACCTGATAATATCGGTAGGTGAGCCGGCGCATTGAACGCGGCTGATTGCACCCAACTCATGGCATTTTTCGTGAAACGGAATAAAAAACTCATTCAAAACCAAATGGGCAACAAGTTTCATGTAGTCGTAACGGGGGCCTGCATTAAAACCAGCATAAATGCTGTCCATAAAGGGTTTGATGTCGTAACCAAATTTTGCGCTAAACAAACTGTCAAATCCATTTGTCCAGATATGTTTTGTTTCGACCTCCCATGAGTCGCAAAACAGAGCAGACTGCGAGCCTTCCAAAGCCGGTTTAAGCGCTTTTCCCATCACAAGGGCATAACGTTCAAATGCTTCCCGGTTAAGATGGTCAAGCACATTTCCGGTGTCGGGGTGTGTCCACGAAAGGCGGAGCGGCTGATCGAAACTGCTGTCGCCCCAGATTTTGGTGCGGTCGGCATCGCTCACAAAAGTACCTCCAAAGGGCCAAAGTGTCCCGAAAGTAAAATCAGAACCAAGTCCCAGGCTGTCAGCACAATGTTTGGCATAAACAACCATTTCCTGCCACTCTTCGCCAAGCCATTCAAAGCGTTCGCCTTCCGGATTGCGATTTACAGGGTAAATAAATGAAATCTCTACACCGCCAAAGTTGTTATCCTTCAGCCAAACCAACTGGTTGCGAATATCAGCTTTTTCAAACTTCATGGCATGCCACCACCAGCGGGTGTAAGGTTTCCCACTTTGATAAGCTGTGATTTTAACCTCATCTTTTGCTTGCTCAACCGGTGAAGTGCAGGATTGAAAAACCATGGCAAGAAGGAAAATTGCCAGAAAAATAGAGCACGAAAATTTTTTCATAAAGTGATGTTTCCTTAGAAAATTTAACTTTAGTTGGCAAAAATAGTAATATCATTAACTTAAAATAAAAATGTGACAAATAAATTAAATAGAAATCGGTCATATTTTGTAATTTACCATTAATAAACTTCTAAATATCACATAATCAGTATTATAAAAAATATCTCAAAAAGAACAAATATAATGTCATAAATGATAAACTATGATGAAAATAATAAATGATTTTTGCTAAATATTCTGAAGTTTAGTGTGATGAATTTTTATTCATTTTTAAAATCAAATCTACATTTATGAAAAAAGCTACGAGTTTACTTTTGTTGATGTTCCTTCATACTATTGGTTTGTGGGGACAGGTACCAGGACCAAACCTCAATGAAGGTTTTGAAGACGGGGTTATTCCCGACAACTGGACAGTAATCAATGCTGACGGTGGAACACAGGCCTGGCAGGAATCAATCGTTAATCCACACACCGGGACTTATTGCGCCAGTGTAAGTTACGAATCAGCTTCGCTTAATAATGATGACTGGTTGATAACCCCTCCATTGTGGATAACCTCCGCTACTACTGATCAAATCAGTTTTTGGATGAGAACATACAGTTTTGTCGATTTTGACGATTGGCAGGTTCTGATATCAACTACCAATACCAATCCGGCATCCTTTACGGTTATTGATGGTGGAAATGGTTTTCTTGGACAATACGTTAAAAAGACGTATTCGCTTGATGCTTATGGCGATGCCATTGTTTATCTTGCAGTTCGTTACAGGGGTACTAATGACTGGTATTTGTATGTGGATGATTTTGAAGGCCCTCCGGTGATGGTTCCATCATGTCAAAAACCAACAAATCTCTATGCAGCCAACCTGACTTCAACCTCCGCCGATCTGGGCTGGACACCTGGAGGCACAGAATCAGCCTGGAACGTCGAATGGGGAGCTGCCGGATTTGAATTGGGTACCGGCAATTTTATTGAAAATCTCGCGATAACCCAGTATCAGTTAACAGGTTTAAATCTTCAAACGGGTTATTCATTTTATGTTCAGGCAAATTGCGGTACTAAAGAATTAAGCGAATGGTCAGGTCCGTTTACCTTTTCAACCACCTGCGTTGCTTTTGAACTTCCATTTGAGCAGGATTTTACTGGCATTGATGTTGGAACACTTCCTGATTGCTGGGAGGTTATTGGTTTGGGCCAGACAAACTGGGGTGTTCAGAATACTGCTTATGCGGGCGGGATTTCTCCGGAAATGAGATTATTTTATAATCCAAATTTTACCGGCCTTACCAAGTTAGTGTCCCCGCCAATCAATACTGCAGGTAAAACTTCATTACTTATTGATTTTAAGCACTATTTTGATTACTATGATGCGCAATACACCATTGGCCTTATGACTACCGGTGATGGTGTTACGTGGCATACCTTGTGGTCAGTTGTCAATCCGACTTCTAATATTGGTCCGGAAGTTAAAAGCCTGGAAGTTACTGCAGCCGAAGGTGTTGGCTCTCCAAATTTCAGATTTGCTTTCTTTGGTTTTGGTAATACCAATAATATAGATTACTGGCACATTGATGATGTGAATGTGTTTGTTCCTTTACCTCCGGCTCCTCCAATCAATCCAAACCCAATATCTGGTGCCACAATGGTCCCATTGCAACCGGTTTTCACATGGACTAATGGAACTTACGCAACACAAGCAAAGATTAGGATTGAAAGAATTCAATCACCATTCAATACGTTGGTTTATGAAACAGCATTTTTTGAAGGAAATTCTTTCGACCTTGCCTCTGTTAGCAAAACATTGGACGCTAAGGCAAACTACCAATGGCGCGTAACCTGCAAAAACAGATTTGGCGAAACAGTTGGACCATGGTGGAGTTTTCAGTCTATTGGTAGGGGTACAATAGCAGGTACTGTTACCGATGCCTTATCCAGTGCTCCATTGCAAGGCGTTACCATTACAGTTGAAGGATTAAGCTATCAAACTGAAACAGGAGCCAACGGACAATACTCAATAACTAATGTATTGGAAGGCTCATACATGGTAACAGCTTCAATTATTGATTATTCAACACAATCACAGCAGGTTACTGTTACCAACGGACAGACAACCACAGCAAATTTTTCATTGAATCTTTTGTCTCCACCAACAGGTCAAATAGCTGTCAATCCAGTTTCACTCAGCGAAACCCATGCTCCCGCACCTGACCTCACCACCAAAAACATTATCGTGACAAACGATGGTGATGGAATTCTGGATTTTAACATTGAGGCACAATTTCCCGATAAAGCCCGTGCATCTGGTCTTTGCGTGACCGGTGTCTTTACGGATGGCTGCGACTATGGCGACGGAATTACCTCCTATTCGCTGGCCAACGTAAGTGTTCCTAACATCCCCTGCACCGGAAATCCAATCTGGTACAAAGATTACACGAACCTGGTTCATAATTTTATGCCGGGCGAAACTTATGAGCTCATGGTTACATCAGGATATGGCGAAGATCATTTCAGCATGTGGATTGATTTCAATAACGATCTCGTGTTGACCGCGAATGAATTGATAAAATCAGGTTCGTTAGCCAATCCAAATGTGCCTTATTACTTCCCGGTAACTATTCCTGCCAACGCAACCAACGGAACATTTGTAATGAGAATTCTCACGAACTGGAACCTCATTCCCTATAGCCCATGTGGTCAGTACTTCTGGGGTAATGTGGTTGATTTCACGGCTCAGATAGGAGGTTCACCATGGTTGACCTTCGAACCTGCTTTGGGAACACTCGATCCTGGTGAATCAATGGCTGTTGCCGTTACTTTCAACTCCGAAGGGCTTGATTTTGGAACATACAACGCCAACCTGCTCTTCACCGGTAACAATCCAAATATTACCCAGCCGGAAGTAGTTGTGCCGGTTGTGCTTGAAGCCAATGAATTTGCTCCTTTTGGCATTTTGGCTGTCAACCCTGTTTCACTCAGCGAAACCCATGCTCCCGCACCTGACCTCACCACCAAAAACATTATCGTGACAAACGATGGTGATGGAATTCTGGATTTTAACATTGAGGCACAATTTCCCGATAAAGCCCGTGCATCTGGTCTTTGCGTGACCGGTGTCTTTACGGATGGCTGCGACTATGGCGACGGAATTACCTCCTATTCGCTGGCCAACGTAAGTGTTCCTAACATCCCCTGCACCGGAAATCCAATCTGGTACAAAGATTACACGAACCTGGTTCATAATTTTATGCCGGGCGAAACTTATGAGCTCATGGTTACATCAGGATATGGCGAAGATCATTTCAGCATGTGGATTGATTTCAATAACGATCTCGTGTTGACCGCGAATGAATTGATAAAATCAGGTTCGTTAGCCAATCCAAATGTGCCTTATTACTTCCCGGTAACTATTCCTGCCAACGCAACCAACGGAACATTTGTAATGAGAATTCTCACGAACTGGAACCTCATTCCCTATAGCCCATGTGGTCAGTACTTCTGGGGTAATGTGGTTGATTTCACGGCTCAGATAGGAGGTTCACCATGGTTGACCTTCGAACCTGCTTTGGGAACACTCGATCCTGGTGAATCAATGGCTGTTGCCGTTACTTTCAACTCCGAAGGGCTTGATTTTGGAACATACAACGCCAACCTGCTCTTCACCGGTAACAATCCAAATATTACCCAGCCGGAAGTAGTTGTGCCGGTTGTGCTTGAAGCCAAAGAATTTGCTCCTTATGGTCAAATAGCTATCAACCCTGTTTCACTCAGCGAAACCCATGCTCCGGCACCTGACCTGACCACCAAAAACATTATCGTGACAAACGATGGTGATGCTATCCTGGATTTTAACATTGAGGCACAATTTCCCGATAAAGCCCGTGCATCTGGTCTTTGCGTGACCGGTGTCTTTACGGATGGCTGCGACTATGGCGACGGAATTACCTCCTATTCGCTGGCCAACGTAAGTGTTCCTAACATCCCCTGCACCGGAAATCCAATCTGGTACAAAGATTACACGAACCTGGTTCATAATTTTATGCCGGGCGAAACTTATGAGCTCATGGTTACATCAGGATATGGCGAAGATCATTTCAGCATGTGGATTGATTTCAATAACGATCTCGTGTTGACCGCGAATGAATTGATAAAATCAGGTTCGTTAGCCAATCCAAATGTGCCTTATTACTTCCCGGTAACTATTCCTGCCAACGCAACCAACGGAACATTTGTAATGAGAATTCTCACGAACTGGAACCTCATTCCCTATAGCCCATGTGGTCAGTACTTCTGGGGTAATGTGGTTGATTTCACGGCTCAGATAGGAGGTTCACCATGGTTGACCTTCGAACCTGCTTTGGGAACACTCGATCCTGGTGAATCAATGGCTGTTGCCGTTACTTTCAACTCCGAAGGGCTTGATTTTGGAACATACAACGCCAACCTGCTCTTCACCGGCAACAATCCAAATATTACCCAGCCCGAAGTTGTTATGCCGGTTGAGCTTATTGTCGCATCACCGGCACAGGAAATTGCCTTGCCACTCGGATGGAGTGGATGGTCAGCTTTTATTGATCCAGCTTTGGATGCTTCCTTTGCTGATGTCATTGCTCCTGTGACTGACAACATGATCATCAGCCAGTACTTCAATAATTTGTTCTATCCGGCTTATGGCATCAACACTATGGGTGATTTTAGCAATGCTCATGGTTATGTAAGTAAGATGAACGCTGAGTCTGTCCTTTCACTAACCGGTATAATGGCTAATCCAACAATTAACCTGACTGCAGGTTGGAACCTTTTACCTGTCATAAGCTCCTGCAATTTGAGCTCGGCTGATGTGTTTGGTCAGATATCTGGATTAGTCATTGCTTTCGAAGTTGCCGGCAACGGTATTTACTATCCTGCCCAACAAATTTTCAACCTCGAAACAGTTGTCCCAGGAAAAGCCTACTGGGTAAAAGTAGCTGCTAACACCAGTTTCACTTTCCCATCCTGCGCACCCGGAGCCAAAGCAAGTTTAATAGCTCCACTTCGTCATGCCAACACTACCCTCTGGAACGACGCGGCCTACACCGGAATCAGCCACATTGTTGTATTTAACGAAAACGCAACCGCTGGACTCCAAAGTGGTGATGTTTTAGGGGCTTTCACCAGCAATGGAATTTGTGCAGGTATGACTGTTTTCATGGGTAAAACCGCTTCCCTGGCTCTCTTTGGTGATGACATCGCCTCGGCTGCCAACGATGGTTTTATCGAAAACGAACAACTTAGTTTCAGAATTTATCGTCAGACTGACCATACCGAGTATAAGCTCGATGTAACTTACGACATCAACGCTCCAAACTATAATGGTCTATTCGCATCCAATGGACTGTCAGTAGTTGATGACCTCGCCATGACGGCCACCGGCATTGCTTCACACGAGATCAGCGATCTTACCATCTATCCGAACCCATCTACAGGCATCTTCAAAGTTTGTGTTGACAATCCGACAATGGAAATCAACTATATGATCATTGATACCAAAGGTCAAACGATTACCAGGGGCACGCTTACCAATTCACAGGTAATTGATCTAACCAAGCAACCGAGAGGTGTCTATTTCGTAAGGTTTTTCGGCGACAATCTAAATATTACACCAAAAAAATTAATCATAAAATAGTTAGGTTTAAATTTTGATTGATGAAAAAGAGGCTGTCTCAAAAGTCCCGAGATAGCCTCTTTTATTCGTACACGTGGTCGAGCTAAAAGTCAAATATTCGATTCTCCAGAAGATAATTTTACTTATGAGACAGCCACATTTACAATTTAAGTGCGAACTACTTTTTCATTTTGTAAATACCTGATGATAGGAAACATTTTTTCATTTGGCGGATCTGAACTCAGTAAAGTTTTTCAAGTTATTGGGATATTTTAAATAAATGCTTCCTTAGTTCAGAACGCGGACCTCCATTTTCCTATTTATTAGTTTCAACATGCTTTTATACTCGTTCATCATCCAAAAACCTTTATTCATCATTTTAATTTAGTATCAACCATCATGTAAACATAATTTTGTGTGAAATAAACATTAAACTTACTTATCATGAAACAGAACTTTACACTGGTACGAGGAAAATGGTTAATACAGTTTGTAAACTATATTTCAATGATTAATTTTCATTTGAAATGCTTGATAACTTACCGAATCAAACGTGAATATCATTTAGCTAAATCAAATCTTTACCGCGTTCAACACCTCATACCGGCCATTGTAAATTACCTTTAAAAAGTAAAGCCCTGCCGGAAGGTTTTGAAAACCTGTTAAATAAGTATTTGAAGCCAATCTGGAATTGATTTCGGTTACAAATAGCTTTGTTCCGTCATTTGCATAAACTTCAACCTTCACCTGACTTTCAATCAGCGTGTTACTCCTAAGAAAAGTGGCATTGGTAAAAGGATTTGGCGCAAGGCTGAAAAAGGGTAATTCATTTTTCGTTTCACCCTTTGCCGAAAGATAAACCAGCGTATTGTGGGTTGCCATAATATCGGGGATGCCCCATCCAACCAAATCATCAGGTGAACCGGCTTGCGAAGCGTTATAGCGCGATGCCAGGCGGATGTCCTCAGCAGAAACTGAGGGTACTGCTTGCCACAGGCAGGCCAGCGCACCTGCAACAATGGGCGTCGAAAACGAAGTTCCGGTACCAACTGTAAGCACCCCATTTCCATAAATAATGGCCGTGTTGTAACCCTGGGCCACAACATCAGGTTTTGTCCGGCCATCGGCAGTTGGACCTTTTCCGCTGAATTCCTGATAAATTCCACTTTCATCTACTGCACCAATGGCCAGGATGCTATCTCCATCAGCAGGCGTGGAAATATGAAACCAGGAGTTTTCGCCTTCATTTCCGGCACAATTTGTAACGAGGATTCCCCTGCTTGCTGCAATGTCCCCGCCGAGGGCGATTGGTGTTGTGTTGCCGTCAAGATCGGAATAAGAATGGTTATTGGCCGTATTGTCGAATGTTGTGTAAGCAAGTGACGAAGTAATGATATCCACACCAGAGCTGTCAGCAAGCTCGGCACCAGCAACCCAGTTATATTCTTCCAAAAGATATTCACCTCCCCAGGCATCTTCGGTTCGAATCAGCCAATAAGCTGCATCCGGAGCAGTTCCAATAATCTGCCCCGGAAGATTTGCTCCCATAATCGACAAAACACTCTCGCCATGCGTATGATTTTGAAATACATTCCCGCCAATTGTTGCAAAATCGCGGGTTCCGGCAATCAGATTATGTTGCCATAAATAGGCAAATGCTGCCCCCTGATCCACATCCCAAAAACCGGCATCAAGAACGGCTATCATCATACCCTGACCTGTGAAACCCAGGTCGTGTAATTGATCCAGACCAATCATCGAAACCTGATTCCAGGCGTTTCCATAATCGAGGCTGCCAGTAGATTTATTGCCTGAGGGGATTGTTGACTGGCCAATTTTATAGGGTGGGATTGCGCTAATCTCATTAAGATTGTTAATACCTGAATTGCATTTTACACCGTTTTGAAAACCTTTGCCAGCCAAATTAATAGAGTCAACGAATGGAAGTACCAGAATTGCCTCGAGTACTGCCGGATCGTCGGTACTGATGGCAACCGCGTTAAACCACTTTAATGGGTACAGAAAAATTGCTCCTGTTGCACTAATCTGGCTGATGTATGAAGGTGTGACAGGCAAATCCTTCTCATCGAGGGCAATGTTATATTTGATGCGTCGGTCAATGGCACGTGCTGAAAGGAATTCCTCCGGATTGTTCAACGAGTAAGGAGAATTGTTTTTATCCGTAAGAAATACAACATGTTTTTCCGATACTTTCTGGGCATTTAAAATGTTGAATGAGGCCAGCAGAAAAATTAAGGTAAAGAAGTGTTTCATAATAAAAGCATTACAAAGTAAATAGTTAAGTGAAAAACCAAAGCAAAAATTATCAATTAATGAAGCTTTCATCCTAATCTATCAGCAAAAATAGGTGTTTATGAAATTCAATATCAATAAATTGTGTTTATGATTCAATTAACACAACATATTTCCCAGAAATGATAAAAGGAAACTAATATCTCAGCCGTGAGATAGTTTGTTCCTGAAAAGAAATATTTGCTTTATTTTGCCTACAGATGCAACCATTTAACTTTGGCTGCACCTATTAGCTCGAAAGCATGGACGAAAAAACACTTATCAACGCATGTAAAAAGGCAGAAGTTTCTGCATTAAAAATTCTTTACGAACGATATTATGCGATGATGTTTGGAATTTGTCTGCGCTATGTGAGACACAAAGCAGATGCTGAAGACCTTGTTCAGGAAGGCTTTATGAAGGTTTTTAAAGACATCGGTGCATTTGAAGGGAAAGGCTCATTTGAAGGTTGGCTGAAAAGGGTGATGATCAATCATACATTATCCTCATTAAGAAAAACCAAAAAGGAATTTGCCCATGATAACATCGATTCGATAGCCGGAAATGAGGCAGAACAAATTGAAGAAGATGACATTACGATAGAAAGTCAGATTAAAAATACAGATTTTACAAAAGAAGAGTTGATTGAAATTATTCAAAGTTTGCCAACAGGATATCAACAGGTATTAAACCTGTACATTATCGATGGTTACAAACATCACGAAATTGCCAAAATGCTCAATATTAGTGAGGGGACATCGAAGTCGCAACTTAACAGGGGCCGGAAACTGGCCGTAAGTAAGTTGTACAAAAAGGTCAGCGAAAAGGAATTGATGAAAAACGGCAAATCAGATTTTGAAGAAAACCTCAACTCGGTTAAACTTACACATGATGAAAGATAATAACAAATATGTTGACGATAAACTCCGGGGATTGGCCGATTTTAAGCCAAAAGTGGAGCCTGACTGGGATGCATTCTATTTAAAAAACCAGGAAGAAATCGCTATTTTAGGCAATGGAGCCGGCAAAACATTTAATAAAATTGCTTCATCAGCTACACTCAAAAACACCATTATCATACTATCGGTAATCACGGTTTTTGTGGTTGGAATTTGTTTTATTACCTACAATTCCAACAAAACAGCGCCTGCTACCAAAACCAATGAAATTGAGGTTTACAAGTCAAAGGAAGAAGTTATCCCGGTTGCACCATCAAACGAAAACCAGAATAATCAGCTTCCGATAAATGAGATGATCAGCCCTGCAACAATCGAAAAAGTAACCGGTAAAACCGAAATTCAGCAATCAGAAAAACCTGCCTTGATTATTGAAGAGCAGAATCTGACCAACATCCCGGGTGAAAATGTCATGGAGAATTCGACCAAACAGGATTCATTAACCGAAAAGCCGGTGATTATCAGGAAAACAGTGATTATCAAGGATACCATCAGCATAAAACGCCCGGGCAGCAGGTGATTTTTACCGAAGAATAAACACAGATTAACGTAACTAATATTCAATATTCACTTAAATTACTGACAAAGTACTGGTTTTCATCATTTTAAATGAGTAAAGTACAACTTGCTATTATTTCTATTTTACTATTAATTTCTCCTGCATTTCCCAAAATTTGTCAGGCTAAGGTTGTCTTGTCTCCGGCCAACTGCGCTGCTTTGCCTGATCCTTTTACTGACACCATTTTTATTTACGACACCATTTATCAGGTTCATTACGTTTACGATACCATTTTTTATGACGATTCGACTTCCCGTTTTCAAATAAAGGATTTTGAAGACACGCTCACTTTTAAGCAGGACAGCGCGTCTTTCACCAAAAAAATGTCAGGTACAGGTAAGCCTGACCTTAATCAGGATTCGACCGGTATTATTTTCAAAACATCCTATACTTCTCATTTGGATTTCAATACAATCGGAAAACCGGATGAATTGCCTAAACCCAAGAGGTCGGATGAACCTGGAGGAGAAAGAACATCAAAGCCGGCAAATCGTTTACAAACCGATCAGGACAGCAGAATTGCGATGAAACTTCCGTTTATTTTTTATGTCCGCGACACCCTTTATCTCGCTGATACGATCGTTATCATCGAAAACCTTTCGGATACCGTCTTTTACTACAAACTTGCTCCCAGGGTTGACACCACCGTTTACCATCAGACCGTTATCGAAAAAAGACAAAATGTAGTTGTTGTAAACAATGTGGTCAATGTTAGTATTCAAAAGAAAAGCTATGTGATTGTTGATGATCCTGAAGTTTCAGACTTCCGGAATTACCTTTTCCGGGGTGATCCGCGATTAAGTACAGGGTCGGTAGATAATTTTAGCGAATCCCAAAAAACAATGCAGACCAGACGAATAAAAAGAAATGCTCAGAAATTAAACTACAAAAGTGCAAACACCAAAGCATCGCACCGTAATTTGAATAATCCTTCAAGAATAATTTCTGAGACCAGAAACCTGAAACATCAGGCGTTCGTTGAGGCAGGTACATCATTGTTAATTCCGACAATCACGTTTACTTCAAAAAATGAGGATTCCGGCGAAAATGTTGGTTTGTTAAACGAAAATCTTAGCCCGCAGCTTTCTTACGGATTATCGGCAGGATTGAAATATTACCGTAAAAATATTGGGTTTGAAACCGGCCTTAGCATCACCCGACAGAACTTTAAGTACCTGCACCAAAGTTCGGTTTACGAAAAGGATTCATCCTATTACTGGGATTATTTTGATAACGAACAATACCTTTACGACACAACCTGGTACCTCGATCTGGACTGGTTTTTATCAACTGGCCAGACCCGATTCCTGCCAAATGTCGATTCGACCCTGACCCTTTTTACGGATTCGACTTTAGCCATAAAATACGATTCGTCGGCAGTACAGCTCCAAACAACCTATAAAAACTCATTTTCGTACCTCGAAATACCGCTCATCGTGCGCTACCCGCTTGTCAATGGGAATTTGTTTTGCGATGCAGCAGTTGGCCTGATCCCTTCATTTTTGATTGCCAGAACCGGAAATATTTTGTCGGATAAAAATGATGAGATGATCAAAACAAGTGACCTGGAATTTGATTCCGGGTTTAATCTGGCCTTTTACGGAGCCTTAACCCTTGGTTATAAAATGAACGAAAAGTTCGCCCTGCTGGCAGAACCATTTATTAAAAGGTCCATTTATTCCGGACTTGAAAATGATAATATTTCGATGAAATCAAACTCATGGGGCATTAAATTTACTGTTTCGTGTTGTTTTTAATAAATTCAAAATCAGAATTTAAAATGAAATAAGCATGATTAAAATAATTATACAAATAATTGCTTTTCTGATGGTATTTCTGATGATACCCGGGAAGCTGATATTTGCCGAAAACTACCATATTGCGGGCTACGTGCTTCAGGAAAACGACAGCACACCAGTGCGCAACGAAATCGTCGAAATCCACGATCAGTCTGGTGCAAATATCAGTTCGTTTTTAACCAACGATCATGGGCTTTATTCAGGCTTTTTTGAAGTTTCACCAGCCAGCTCCCCTTTTGTTATCGTCGAATTATCGCGCCATTGCGGAAATTCGATTTTCAACTATAATGAAGAAATCAACCTGCTTAACCCTTATCTCATCTGTAACTTTTTTGTTTGCGACGATCATCCCTGCAACGCAAATTTTTCGTGGCAAAAAATGTACCTCGATAGCCTTTTTTATCAGTTTACCGATGTTTCGGAGGGCAACTTTACCGAATGGTTGTGGGATTTTGAAGACGGTACATTTTCGACCGAACAAAACCCTTTACACAAGTTTGAAGAGCCAGGAAATTACCATGTAAAGCTTACCATCACCGGCGAAAATTGCGATGATAGCCGGATGAAAGTAGTCTTTGCTCATTTTGATGATTGTGTCGCACAGTTTTCGTACGAGCAATTAAACCAGGGAAATGACCTAATGGTGCAGTTTACAGACAAATCGCTCGGGAATTTTGATGAATGGTCCTGGGATTTTGACGACGGAGAATCCTCAAACGAGCAGAATCCGATACATGAATACGATCATCCCGGCCCTTACGACGTTAAACTCAGTATTTTTGGTCAGGGTTGTTCTAATAATACCCACCAACCCATTATTGTTGAGCCGGGACCTGAATGTTTTGCACTTTTCAATTCGTTCCGGCAAAATGATCCGGAATTAAAGGTTGCGTTTACCGATTTATCAATTGCCGAGGCTGTCGCCTGGTTTTGGGATTTTGGCGATGGAAACATGAGCGACCTCCAAAATCCGGTTCATATTTACGAAAATCCGGGTGATTTTGAGGTTTCGTTTACTATTTCAAACCCAACCTGCAACGATACTTATTCCCGCTTTCTAACTATTGAGCAGGATACAACATGCTTTGCTGATTTCGATTATCAGCAAAACCTGGTTTTGGAGCCGGTTATTGAGTTTTCAAACTTATCGGTTGGTGAAAACCTGTTGTTTTACTGGGATTTTGGCGATGGCGCCACCTCTCAGGAAACCTCGCCTGTGCATGAGTTTGAAGCGTTCGGAATTTATAATGTGGCACTGAAAATTGTTGGGCTGGGCTGCTCAGATTCGTTAACAAAGCAAATCGAAGTTATCGAACCAATTCCTTGCCAGGCGGATTTTTCGTTTTCAAGCCAAAGCCCCGAAGCCCTCGAAATTTCCTTCACCAACCAATCAACAGGCTCAATAAACAGCTTTGCCTGGAATTTTGGCGACGGTAATTTTTCGACCGAAGAAAATCCAGTTCACACCTATTCAGTCACAGGAATTTATATTGTCGGATTAACAGTTTTTGCCGATGGCTGCACCGATTCAATCCAGAAGACCGTCGAAATTACCGAACCTGTTTTTTGTGATGCCGGTTTTTCGTTTTCAAGCCAAAGCCCCGAAGCACTCGAAATTTCCTTCATCAACCAATCAACAGGCGCAATAAATAGCTTTGCCTGGGATTTTGGTGATGGCAGTTTTTCGACCGAAGAAAATCCAGTTCACACCTATTCATTTCCAGGAACTTATTTCGTCGAACTTGCTGTTTTTGCTGTTGGATGCGCTGATTCCACCCAAAAAACCGTCGAAATTACCGAACCTGTTTTTTGTGATGCCGGTTTTTCGTTTTCAAGCC
>CAYOWJ010000002.1:3043-5484 GCA_964407625.1 uncultured Lentimicrobiaceae bacterium | reverse complement strand
ACCGTCGAAATTACCGAACCTGTTTTTTGTGATGCCGGTTTTTCGTTTTCAAGCCAAAGCCCCGAAGCACTCGAAATTTCCTTCACCAACCAATCAACAGGTGCAATCGATAGTTTTGCCTGGGATTTTGGTGATGGCAGTTTTTCTGAACAAGAAAATCCGGTTCACACCTATGCTGAGCCAGGCATTTATATTGTCGGGCTAGCTGTTTTTGCTGACGGCTGCGCTGATTCTATCCAAAAAATAGTCGAAATTACCGTACCGGTTTTTTGTGATGCAGTTTTTACAATCGAACAGGAATATCCGCAAAGCAGGCTGGCTTCCTTTGTCAATCAATCGGTAGGGAATAATTTTACTTCAAGCTGGGATTTTGGAGATGGTACATTTTCGGCAGAAACCAACCCACAGCACGAGTATGCAGGACCAGGCCTCTTCACCATAACGCTCAGCATCTCAACATCCGGCCTCTGCAGCGATACCTTGAGTCGCAATCTTGAAATTCTGCCACCGCTCAAATTGTCGGGAAGCGTGATGGCAGGCACAAATACATTAAAACTTGGAAATGTATTTCTTTACAAAAAAGAAGCTTCGGGCGAGTTGAGCATTTTTGACCAATCAACCCTCGAAACCGGCGGTTTTGATTTCGAAGAGATACTTCCAGGAAGCTATTTTGTTCAGGCTATCCCCGATTTCGATTTCCCCTACCCTGTGATCCCGAACTATTTTCCAACGTATGCCGGCGAAAAGATAAACTGGCCTGAAGCCACAATTTTTGAAACCGGCAGTTTGCCCGACAGTGTGCAAATAAATCTGTTGCATTTTGATGATTTTTTCGACGGAGAAGCCTCGATAAGCGGCAAAGTTGTTCGAAATCAAGGAACTCAGAACTTCCCTGTAATAATTTATCTTACGGATGAAACAAACACTTTATTGAGCTATAAAATTCCCGACGAGCAACATGAGTTTGAGTTTTTGGAAATTCCTTACGGGAATTACAATATTTATCCCGAAAAGGCAGGAAAAACCGGAGAGGCTTTTTCGGTTAAACTTACCGAAGAAAAACCCGGGAGCCACGGCATCATCTTCACCGAAACCGAAACTGCGATCGTTCCTGATTTAACAGCCATTGGGGAATTGGCAAAGGCAAATATTCTGATAAATCCAAATCCAGCCAGTAGTTTTGTTAGCATCCAACTTAACAAATTGTCTCAAAAACAAAATCAGGTTTTAATCTTTAAAACCGACATGACTTTATCCGCGACCTATTCCTTTGCCGGCAATAATTATGTTTTTGATGTTTCAAATTTGGATAACGGGCTATATATTTTAGAAATCAATTCCGACACAGGAAAAGTCCATAAAAAACTTATCATTCAGCATTGATTTTATCTTGTTGCAGATGCAACCATTTGCATTTTTAGCACCTTGTTGATGTAAAATAAATTAGGTTTAACTAAATTTTAATTAATTATTATCATGAAAAGATTATTACAGACCACATTAGCTTTATTGCTGATTTTGTTTGGGTTTCAAAATGTTCAGGCTTACGACTTTACCGTGAGCGGACAGATTTTGATGACCGCGGCTCAGGTTCCTGCTCCCGGTGTAGAGGCTAAATTACACATTATGGGAACCGGCATTTTCGAAACAACCTTATCGGGCGAAGATGGTGGCTATTCGATTACTATTGCCATTGAAGACAGCATGCCACACATGTACAAGGTTATTGTTTTTGATGCCTGCACCGGGCATTACCTGTGGAAAACCGGAAATGTTACACCGGAAGGCGCAGTCGAAAACTTTTTAATTTGTGATTCGGTACCACAAAATTGTCATGCCGATTTCATGTTTCATCACAACCACCAAAGCACCAACCCACTCGAAATCGAATTTCATTCGACTTCTCATGGTTATGGACCAATTGCAACATTTGCATGGGATTTTGGCGACGGAAACACTTCAGATGAAGAAAACCCAACCTACACTTTTGCTGCTTATGGCAGTTATGATGTAACCCTAACTATCACAACCGAAAGCGGTTGCACTGATAGCAAAATCAAAACCGTTGTTATCGAAGAAACTGTTTATGGTTGCGAAGCCGATTTCTCTGCTCACCAATCGCATCATACAGCTTTGATGGTTTGCTTTTTCGACAAATCAGATTTCCAGCCAGGAACATGGTATTGGGAATTTGGAGATGGCGAAACTTCAGGTGAAAAAAATGTTGATCACACCTACGCTGCTGCCGGTGAATACACTGTAACCCTCACCATCAATGGTGCTGACTCGACCTGTGTTGATACTTACAGCGAAGTTGTTGTTGTAACCGAAGGTGGCGGTGGTGGACAAACAGGCTGCGAAGCCAGTTTTGACGCTCACCAGTCGCATCATACCGCTTTGTTGGTTCACTTTTGTGATAAATCAGATTTCCAGCCAGGAAC
>CAYOWJ010000002.1:0-2943 GCA_964407625.1 uncultured Lentimicrobiaceae bacterium | reverse complement strand
GAAGTTGTTGTTGTTGAAGATGGTACGATGAACTGCCAGGCTAATTTCTGGTGGCATCACAATTGCCAAAGCGGCGACCCGCTCGAAATTAAATTCATGAACAACTCTTATGCTTATGGCGATATTACCGAATTTGCATGGGATTTTGGTGATGGTACAACTTCAAACGAAGAAGACCCAACCCATCTTTATGCAGGATTTGGTCTGTACAATGTAACACTCGGAATTACTACCGAAAATGGCTGCACCAGTGCCAAAACACTCGAGGTTCTTGTAAACGACCCGTCAATGAATTGCCTGGCTTTGTTTTTCCCGGTGATTGACTCTCTCAACCCACTGCAGGTTTACTTCCAGGATTTATCGGTAGGACCAATTAATGAATGGTTGTATGATTTTGGCGATGGAAACACTTCTACCGAGCAAAACCCAACACATCTTTATGCCGAAGAAGCCGTCTATGAAGTTAGTCTTACTGTTCAAACAACTACTTGCACAAGTTCATTCTATTACGAAATTGACCTTATCAACGGACAAGTGGTTGTAAGTCCTGGTCCTTTTACCGGAATTTCCGAAAAACAGGCATCCGAAATCAGCCTTTATCCAAATCCGGTAAACGAAGTTTTAAACATTCAGTTAAACGTAAATGCGCCGATTGAGGTTAAGATTATTAATCTTACCGGACAAACACTCATTACATCAACAAGCTCAATAATTGATGTTTCATCTTTACCAAGGGGAATCTATTTTGCTAACATCAAAATTGACGGGCAAAATACCTCCAGGAAATTTATTAAATAAAAAGTTGGTTTAAATGTTTTTAGAAAAGGCTGCCCGAAGATTTGGGCAGCCTTTTTCTTATTTTATGAAATTAAAAACTCTTGATTTCTAATATGCCATAAGAAAACTGCCGATCAGCAATTTCTAAACTGAAGTTTCTCTTCCAGGCTTTCAGGCCTAAAGGGTTTGCTGATATAGTCGTCCATGCCCAGATCGATACATTTATCCATTTCACCTTTTTCGGCATTTGCAGTCATAGCAATAATCCGGATGGGGTTGAGATTATCGTCCTGCTCAATTCGCCTGATTTCACGGGTTGCTTCATAACCATCCATAACCGGCATCATAATATCCATCAGGATAACATCAAAATCGCCGGAATCAAATTTAACAACAGCTTCGGCACCGTTTTCGGCTGATTCGACACGATGACCCAATTTTTGAAGATTAAAAAGCGCAACTTTACGATTAATGATATTGTCGTCGACCAATAAAACATTAAGTGATTTTGATGGCAGTTTTATCGCTTTTTGTTTCGATTCTTTTTTCTCATCTCCTGCCTTTACTGCAGTAAATTCGGCGGTAAACCAAAACTCAGAACCTTTTCCGGGCTGACTTTCAACTCCAATCTCACCATTCATCAGTTCGGTTAATTTTTTTGAAATTGCCAAACCAAGTCCCGTGCCACCAAACTTACGGGAAGTTGACTTATCCGTTTGCGAAAATTCTTTAAAAAGCCTTGCCTTTCCATCAGTCGAAATACCAATTCCACTGTCTTTAACCTTGAATAGCAGCATAATTTTCTCATCGGTCGAATGTTTCAACTCAAGGCAAATTTTCACAAAACCATATTCGGTAAATTTTATCGAATTGTTGGCCAGATTTATCAGGATTTGCTTAAGACGGGTCGGGTCGCCTTTTAACAATTCAGGAATATTATCGCTAACAAATGCAGTGAAATCAAGGCCTTTACCTTTGGCTTTAAGTCCGAGGAGTTTAATCACTGTGCTAACTTCTTCCCTGATATTAAAATTAATCTTTTCGAGCTCGATCTGATTGGATTCGATTTTGGAAAAATCCAGAATATCGTTGATGATATTCAACAGGTTATCAGCAGAAATCTCGATGATTTCGAGATATTCCGAAAATTTTTCGTGGCTTTGTGTATGTTTCAAAATGTCGATCATCCCCACGATTCCATTCAGAGGAGTTCTGATTTCATGGCTCATACTGGCCAGAAACATTGATTTGGCGCGGGTTGCATTTTCTGCTTTTGCCTTTTCAACTTCAAGGCGCTCCCGTGTGGCTTCGAGTTGATTGATGAGATCTTCGCGCTCACGGTTTTGCAGATACATTTCCAGAAAAATCCTGACTTTACCTCGCAGCACGTCGTCGTTTATTGGTTTCGAAATAAAATCAATGGCTCCACTTTCGATGCCTCGCAAAATATGGTCGGGTTTGCGGTAAATTGCCGACACAAAAATTACCGGAATATGCCGTGTTTTGCGGCTTTCGTGCATTATCGAGACCATTTCAAATCCATCCATCCCAGGCATTTGAACATCAACAATGGCCAGGGCGTAATCATGCTTCAGCGAAAGCATCAACCCCTCATTTCCCGAGAATGCCCGCATAAACTCCACATCCAGGTCCTCAAGGATTTTTTCAAGGGCTATCAGGTTTTCAACCCTATCATCGACGATAAGTATTTTTGGCTTCAAAATATTACATTTTTTTTGGTCATTCAAACTTTATCTTAAGCTGTTTTATTTTGCATAGCGCTCTGAGCATTGCGCATAGCATAGAACACAAGGTTCATTGCTCATTCTTCCATTCTTCCCCCCGATAGCTATCGGGGTTCCATTCTTCCATTTTTCCATCCTTCTCCAGCTGAAGCGGGATTTCAGCTAACGCCTCAACATTCCATCTTTCCTTCATTCCATCTTTCCGTTCTTCTATTCCTCCATTGCCGCCCCGATAGCTATCGGGGGTCGAATTGCCGAATTCTTCCATTCTTCCACTCTTCCACTCTTCCATTGTCGAATTATCGAATTGTCAAATTGCCACATTCTTCAATTCTTCCATCATTCCACTTTTCCAATCTTCCAACTTTCCATTCTTCATCAAAGGCACCGCGTCCACCGCATCCAGTGTAAAGCAATATTC
>CAYOWJ010000001.1:29637-43864 GCA_964407625.1 uncultured Lentimicrobiaceae bacterium | reverse complement strand
ATGTGCGGCATTTTGGTAAGGTCGGCAACAAAAACTTCGTTCGCAATCGTTTTTCCTAAACCAAAAGGAAGGTCATATTTTGAATTGACAAACTTTTCGGAACCGAGCACTGATTTCATCGAAACAATGTCAGGATTTTGATTTGGGACCTCAATTCCGATGGTGCCTTTTCCGGGAATTGGAGCAATTATCCTGATGCCAAAAGCCGAAAGACTTAGTGCTATGTCGTCTTCAAGGTTTTTAATTTTTGAAATTCGAATTCCCGGAGCCGGGATAATTTCGTACAAAGTAACCGTCGGTCCGATGGTTGCCTTAATTTTTTGAATCTGAATCTGATAATGATTCAGGGTTTCAACGATACGGTTCTTGTTATTTTCAAGCTCATCCTTTTGAACATTGATTTTATCGCTGCCATAATCATTTAAAAGGTCGATGGAAGGCATCCGATAATGCGGCAAATCGAGCCGTGGATCGTAATCTCCTGAATCGATGGTAAACCTTTTTTCGGGTTCCTGTTTGATTTTTGGAGCTGAAACCGGCGTAATAACATCATCAAATTTCTCTTCAGCTTTTGCTTCGATATTTTCGATGGTAAAATCAACTTCATCAGTTTTTTTTGGCTTTTCGCGGTTGGGTTGAATTTTGCTGATGGTCGGCGATAAAATGATCTGCTTCGGCTTTTCTTCCTTTGGCTTATCTATTTTTGGCCAGGTTTGAACGGCCTTTTTTTCGGCAGGCTTTTTATCAGCAAAAAAATCGTCATCATCGTCATCATCTTTAACATGGTACTCTACCGTATTGTACTTATCTTCATCCGGCTCGCCTCCATTGTTTTTCTTCTTTTTTGCTGATTCGGTTTTACCATTTTCACCAGCGGACTGAAATGCCGGAATTTTGATGTTGAAAAAGGCAAAAAAGCCAACGATAACAAGGAAACTCAACATCACAAAAAGCAGCAACAAGCCGGCTCCCGGTTTTCCAAGGACACTCTCGAGCCAGTTGTTTACAAAAATCCCAAACCATCCTGGCAAAAGTTCATTGCTCAGGTAAGGGAGCAGCCAGGCCAATGTTGTCGAAAGCAAAACAAGTCCCAACAAACAGAACTGAAAAGTCTTCCACCCCGAAATTGGTGCTTTTTTCCAGAGTAGGTTGATCCCGGCAACAAAAAAGAAAATGATAAAAAAGTAAGCCGAAATCCCAAAACCCTCCTTGATGAAAATATTGGACACGATCGCACCAATTTTTCCCATCATGTTTTCGGCTTTGATGGAGTTATCGAACATCAGATCAATAACATCCTTGTTGAAAATTGTATCGTCAGCCTTCCAGGTTGAGAAATATGAGGTAAAAGAAAGTGACAGGAATATGGAAAACAAGATCAAAAACAAGCCTAAAATGTGGTGAAATTGCTTGTTTTTAAAGAAACTGATAATCCTGGTAAAGGGATTTTTAAAGGTTCTCTTCTTTTTTTCGCCTTTTTTTTTGGCTTTCTGTTCTACTTTCTCGTCTTTGAAACGGTTGATTTTTGCCGGCATTTCAGTTGGGTTGAAAATTTGAAGCAAAGGTAATATTCTGCAATAATTACTTTTGAGAGATTTGTCAGGAGAATAATATTTTTTCCCTGTTCATAAGATTAAAGTTGAAATCCGGGAAAACCATCACAGGGCTTGCTCAAGGCTGTCAAAAGCGGAAATCCGGCAAGAAGTTATGCGACGAAAATGTCGGCGGAAAAATTACATGCCACCAAGCATTTTCATCAGGTTTTCCCGGGTCGTCATTTCGTAACCTTCAGGAAAATCAAATTCCTTAGCCGGAACCTTTTTGTTATCGATTTCGGTAACCTGGAAATTCATCATAATTCCCTGGCCTGTATCGAGCTGATATTCCATTAAAACGCCTTTAACCTGATTGAAAAAGGCATCACTGAAATTGATATCGGGACTAACTTTTAATGCGGTGGTGTACCAGGCAAAAGCATGGGTCGTATCGCCACTTGTTCTGTCCTTAAGAGTCACTTTCAACTTTTGACACGGGTAACCGGCAATAGTTTTTGATTCATCTAAAAACTCGATACTTGCTTCGGGCTGCATTCCAAATTCTTTTTTTATTTCTTCGGATGTGCTTTTTATCCCAAACTTTTTTCCCATCAGATCGATGAAACTGGTCTTGGTTTTTTCGTTCAGATCGAAGATTACGCTTTGCTTTCCCATCCCTGTAAACAAAACCTGTTTGGTGACATTTTCGCCAACATACAAACTCATCGTTTTAGGCATCATTTCGCTTGCACCTTCCGGAAGGTTTTCGGCGTCATAAGAAATCCGATAGGTTATCTTTCCTCTGAAAGGCTTTTCTTTTGCCGCAAACACATTCCCTGATACCGAAATGAGCGCAAAAACCAGCAACCCTAAAAATATTTTTTTCATAAACCCTGTGTTATTTTACAGTTCGCAAACATTTATTCCATCTGATTTTGCCATCTAACCAGCCTTTATCCTTATCCAGCGAAAGCCAGACAAATACCGCTTTTCCAACAATGTGATCGTTGGGAACAAAACCCCAGAAACGCGAATCGGCCGAGTTATCGCGGTTGTCGCCCATCAGCCAGTAATAGTCTTGTTTAAAAGTATAACTTGTGACTACTGAACCATTAATGATAATTTTTCCGTCTTTTTCGATCAGGTCATTTCCTTCGTAAACCCCAATAATTTTACGATAAAGAGCGATATTTTCAGGAGTAATATTTATTGTAGCACCAGCTTTTGGCATCACCAATGGGCCAAAATTATCCTGGTTCCAGGTAAAATGGGCTGGGTCGTGTGGGAAAATCGGCGTGCTTAAACCACCCATCGGGATATAGTTTATCCCGCCAGGTTCCAGGCTTTTTTCGATACTACTAATTCTGGGGTTTGATTTTAAAATAGCCGCCTGTTTTTCGGAGAGCGGCATCAGGACTGTGTTTGAAGAATAATTCCAGTATTCGCTCACACCAACAGTTTCGGCAAGTTTCGTCATTTCGGCCTGGCTAAAATTCCTGCCTTCCGGAGTGACGATATAATTAAACTGCATGTTTTCGGGAGTAAAGGCCTTTTTGCCATCAATAAAAACCTGCTTGTCAACAATCAGCAGCGTATCGCCTGGCAAGGCCATGCACCTTTTAATATAATTTTCACGCTTGTCAACCGGGCGGGCGGTAATGGTGTATTTATCATACAAATATTTTCTTCCCATGCCAGGCTGATATTGCGCGCCATACTGCTGTTGGAATTTACTCTCCGTCTCTCTTAAAATCTGGTAATAGTCCTGATTCTGAACTTCAAGGATTACGGTATCACCGCTGGGATAATTAAAAACAACGGCATCGTAGCGATTTACATCTCCAAAACCAGGGAACCGATAATAAGGCAGTTTTATCCATTCGAGATATGATTTCGTGAATTTGGTAAGCGGCAAAGTATGATGCACAAAAGGAAAAGCGATGGGCGTATTGGGAACTTTCGGGCCATACGATAATTTACTTACAAAAAGGAAATCGCCGACCAGCAAGGATTTTTCCATCGAGGAGGTTGGAATGGTGTAAGCCTCAAGCATAAAAGTCCTGATAATTGTAGCTGCAACCACTGCAAAAATAATGGCATCAACCCATTCGCGGGTTGGCGTTTTTTTTACGGCCACTCTTCTATCGGGAGTGATGTATTTTTCGAATTTACTAAAGCCCAAAAAAGGGAGGTAGATAAATGGAAAAACTACTGATGCCGCCTGGTCTAAAAGATTAAACTTCCCGAAGGCTTTGGCAGTTTCTACAATCATCAAAAACACCATAAAGATGTTGATGAAGGGGATAAACAAAATCAGGAACCACCAGACAGGTTTGTCGTTAATTTTGTTCCATTCCCAATAATTCAACATTGGGACAAATGCCTTCCAGTTGGGCACACCAGCCTTTTCGTAGATTTTGTAAGCAAACGCCGGGAAAAAAAGAAAGATCAGGACTAAAGTAAGTAAAACTCCCATTAAAATTTGTTTTTAGATAAATCGTTAAAACGTCAAAATGATTAAACCCTTATTGTCAGGCTGTTAATTATTGTTAAATGATAATGCACCGAATGCCGCATGAAATCAGCCAAACAGCAAATCGTCCATACCAAAAAAACCTTTTTTTCCGATCAAAAAAACGGCTGCCAGCAGCGCACCTTTGGCAAAACCAATGCGGTTTTTTGCGGTGTGTTTAATTTCAATTTCATCTTCATCCGAGAACCAGGTAACCAAATGAGTACCCGGAACTTCATCAATCCGGTGAGAAGTTATTTCGATTTCATCACTTTGTGAGGTTTCCTGATTTACCCATTTTTCTTTTCGCTGAACCTGTGAAATAATCCCGCTGGCAAGCAATTTTGCAGTGCCACTGGGAGAGTCAGCTTTATGAATATGATGAGTTTCACTGAGTTTAACTTCATAATTGCTTTGGCCATTCATCAAGGTGGCTAAATGAAGGCTGATTTTGTTAAAGATGTTTACGCCAATGCTATAATTTGCAGCAACAAACATCGAATGATTTCCGCTGTGACATGTTTCCCTGATATTTTCAAGAGCATATTCCCAGGCAGTAGTGCCGACAACTACCGGGACGTTTGCCTCAAAACACTTGTGGATATTGGCAACAACAACCTTGGGTGAACTAAATTCGATAGCTACATCAGCTTTGCTAAAGGTGTTTCCATATTTTTTCCAATCATCCTCCGAATCAATTCTGACAATAACTTCATGTCCGGCCTCCAGGGCAAGCTTTTCGATGGCCTTACCCATTTTTCCATATCCAATAATTGCAATCTTCAAAATCGATAATTTTAAAATTTGAATCGTAATGTTAATGCAGGGGTTGGTCCCCGTGCCCAGTAAATTTCGTTTGAAACCGGCTCAAACCTCAATGTCAGGTCATCACTGACATCAAAATTGTACAAGTTAGCATCAACGCTGGCATCGATAATATTCAAAACATATAAAAGTCCTGATAAAATGTAGGTAAGTTCAAGATTATGGCGGTAATAGTTACGTCCTTCCTGCAGCGATGTAACATTACCTTCATAACGCAAAACATAGCTATTGTCAGAATCCTGCCAGTTGGTAATGGTATCAGCAATAATGTATGCCTCTCTGAAATTGCGGTATTCGGTTCCGTTCTGAATCATGAAATAGGTTAATACGCCAAAACCAGCATAAATTACAGGGATTTTCCAGTATTTTTTGTTGTAAGCCTGACCCAATCCCGGCAAACAAGCCGACATGATTGTAGCTTTTTTGGCAGAATGTACTTCGATGGAATCAACTGGAGTCTGGCCGAAGGATTTTGAATTAAAAATGGTGATCGAAATGATCAGGAAGATGAAGAATTTATTCACGCACAAACCTGGAAAGTAATCACTTGCGGTGTTTGTTTTTTTTTGATTGAGTTGACCAGATTCGAAATTTAGTTGCATTAAACCAGCTATAAAATAAAAAATCGTTCCTACTTTTTTAGCATCGAAACGATTCGTTCCATTTCTTCATCATTTTTGAACGAAATAACGATACTTCCGCGACCTTTATTATTACGCTTCATTTCGACGGGTGTTTCTAATTCTGAAGATAGAATTTGTTCGATTTCACGATATTTTACAGGTATCTGGGAGGCTTGATTTTTCTTTTTGAAAGTATCAGGTTTATTGATTTTCTGAACCTTTTTCTCGATTTCTCTCACTGAAAGATTTTCGTTGAGAATCTGTGCAAGCAGGCTTAACTGCTCATCTCTGTCTTCGATATTGATGAAAGAGCGGGCATGACCCATGGTGATAAGGCCATCGCGAATGGCAATCTGAACTTCGGCAGGTAATTTGAGTAACCTGATGTAATTCGAAATTGTCGATCGTTGTTTGCTAACCTTCTTACTCAACTCTTCCTGCGTTAGTTTGCACTCTTCCATCAGGCGCTGATAGCTGATTCCGATTTCGATGGCATTTAAATCCTGGCGATGGGTATTTTCGATAAGTGCGAGTTCGAGCATCTGCTCATCGTTGGCAACCCTGATGTATGAAGGAATTTCTTCGAGTCCTACCATTCGTGCTGCTTTAAAGCGGCGCTCTCCCGAAATAATCTGGTACTTTTCATAGCCAAGTTTTCGGACGGTAATGGGTTGAATTACCCCTTGCTCGCGAATCGAAGCGGCTAACTCTTCGAGTGCTTCAGGCTCAAAAGTATTTCTTGGCTGAAAAGGATTTACCTCAATTTTTTCGAGACTGAGGCTTGCAATTGCTCCAACCACATAATTTCCCGAGATATCTTTGGAGGTAATATCGGTATCAGGACTTTGCAGAAGTGCCTCAAGGCCCCTGCCCAATGCACTGCGTTTCTTCTTATTTTCCATTGATTAAGCCTATTTCGATATCTTTTTGATCAATTTTAGTCATGTTATTTTTTTGAAGGATCTCTCGGGCTAAGTTCAGATAATTGATAGCCCCGGTTGATTCGGCATCATGAATGATAATGGTTTCGCCAAAACTGGGAGCCTCTCCCAGTTTGGTGTTCCGATTGATAATCGTATCAAAAACCATTTGCTGAAAGTGCATCCGGACCTCTTCGACCACTTGTTTTGAAAGGCGAAGGCGAATGTCGTACATGGTGAGCAAAATACCTTCGATATCGAGATTTGGGTTGAGACGCGACTGAACAATTTTTATGGTGTTGAGCAATTTGCCGAGGCCCTCGAGAGCGAAATATTCGCATTGCACAGGTACAATCACCGAATCGGCTGCTGTGAGCGCATTTACGGTAATCAGGCCTAAGGATGGCGAACAGTCGATGATGACAAATTCATAATCATCTTTAATTTTGTCGATCGCCTTTTTCATCATCTTTTCCCGGTTAGGCAGGTTGATCATTTCTATTTCGGCACCAACCAGGTCGATGTGAGCCGGTAACAGGCTGAGATTGGGTGTTGTGGTGGATAAGATGATACCTTTTGGATCTTCATCATCGATAATACACTCATAAATACTGCTTTGAATGGCCCGTGGATCGTGGCCCAGACCCGAGGTTGCATTTGCCTGTGGGTCGGCATCGATAAGAAGCGTTTTGTACTCCAGTACAGCAAAACATGCTGCCAGATTAATGGCAGTTGTGGTTTTTCCAACACCGCCTTTTTGATTCGAAATTGCTATTACTTTACCCATTTATTTATTTTTCCTGAGGGGGCAAAATTACTATTTAAGATTGATCAGCCCTGAAATTATTTAATAAAATCTTAAACCCGTCTGGATTGAAGGCATTAAAAAAGCTGACTATCAGCCAGCTTTTACAATCTAAATTCGATGAAAAATATTTTTACCGGGTATCCTCCTTAAGGTCATCAAAGGCTAAAACATCAGAATCATTTTTATTTTCCTCAACCGAAATTTCTTCGGAGAGATTGGGTTCGGTAATTTTGCCAGTTTCAATAAATTCAATAACAGCATTTAAGCCATCGGCAAACTTGTCAAAGTCTTCTTTATAAAGGAAAAGCTTATGTTTTTCATAGAAAAATTTCCCCGAATCATTATCAAAACGCCGCTTACTTTCGGTTACTGTAAGGTATTGCTCTTTGTTCCTGGTTTGTTTGACATCAAAAAAATAGGTTCGTTTTCCTGCTCTTACCACCCTCGAAAATATTTCCTCCTGGTGATCATTACCTGCTGATTCTTGCATGATTATTGATTTATTAGATTTTACTATGCAAAAATATGTAAATAAATCCTAGATAATTATTTATGCGTAAAAAAATTAAAATTTCAGCCAAAACACTTTTGTGATTATTAAAAACTGCCTGTTCCCAAAAAATTATATTTTTGCCGAATAATTGGATTTAACCACAGTATTTACTTGTTCATACACATTATGCTAAGCAGAAGGCACTTACGAATTAAAGCACTTCAAGCACTTTACGCGTATTTTATTACCGAAAATCTCGAAATCATTATTGGTGAGAAGAATATGCTAAGGAGTACCGAAAAGATTTACGGGCTTGTTGCTTACCAACTTTCATTTCTGGTCGAAATAGTAAAATTTGCCACTAACAGAAGCGAAGAAGCCAAAAAGAAATTTTATCCTACCGAAGACGAATTAAATCCTAACGAAAAATTCTTACACAACAGGTTCATTCATCAACTTTCGCAAAACAGGGATTTCATGCGGAAGGTGAATGCCTATAAAATTAACTGGATTGATGAGCAGGATATGGTGCGTAAGATTTTTCTTGAAATCAAAGATTCCGAATTATACGAAAAATTCATGAGTTCGGATAAAGATTCTTACGTTGAAGATAAAATTTTCATCACCAAAATTTTTAAAAATTTCGTCGCACCGTCCGAATCTCTTGAATCGTTTTATGAAGAACTCGATATTTACTGGGCCGATGATCTGGAAGTGGCCAACATCCTGGTTTTAAAAATTATTAATGGGTTTGACGAAACCTGGCATGAGTTGCAACCCCTGCCCGAATTATATAGCACCGAAGGTAAAGAAGACCCTGAGGAAGACAAGAAATTCCTGCTTCAGTTATATCGCAAAACCATTGTAAAGAGCAAGGAATTCGAAAAAATGATCGACGAAAAGGCAAGTAACTGGGAACTTGATCGCATTGCTTTGATGGATATTATTTTGATAAAAATGGCCCTGGCCGAATTTATCGAATTTCCATCAATACCGGTTAAAGTTACCATGAACGAGTATATCGAATTATCAAAATATTACAGTACGCCAAAAAGCCGGGTTTTCATCAATGGCATTCTCGATAATATGATAACTGACCTGAAGAAGGAAAATAAGTTGGTGAAAATTGGCAGAGGACTTATCGAATAGCGGTTTGCACTACATCGAACGTGCATAATCCTTGAGGGCGAGAAGAAAATCATTTCTTTTTCGCACCGATACATCAAGTTCTTCGCCGCCTTGCAGAATAACCGAGCCGCCTTTTCCTTTAACATATCGCTCTACAAATTTTAAATTAATCAGGTGCTTGGAGTGAATTCTCGAAAAAGGCTGACCAGAAAGCATCTTCTCGAAATTATTCAATGGCTTCGAAGCAAGTAATGTCCGCTTGTTGGTTAAATAAAACAGGGTGTAAACATCACTGGCTTCCAAACGAATTATATCGTCAAGAACAACAATGTTTAAGCCGTCGTTGGATGGAATGATAATTTTATGGAAATCGTTATGGAGATTTTCTTTTAAAACACTTAATCTTGCACTCAATGGTCCTTGCTGCTTCAAGGCTTTGTACTTTTCCATGGCCTTGTTTAATTCGCTGATCTCGATAGGCTTTAAAAGGTAATGAATGGCGGAAAAGTCGAAAGCTTTAATCGCATATTTATCATGAGCAGTGGTAAAAATAACTTCAAAGGTGCGGTCTTCGGCTTTGGTCAATACATCAAAACCATCGCCATCAGGCATCGAAATGTCCAGAAAAACCAGATCGGGTTTGGTCTTGTTAATTATTTTAACTCCTTCGGCAACATTGCCTCCGGTGCCAATAATGTCGATGTTTGGAAAGTTTTTTTCTAATAAATTCCTTAAAGTCAATATATTAGATCGCTCATCATCAATTAAGACAGTTCTGATTTGGTCTTTCATTTTTTTTGGGTTTCATTGAAAGGTTTTTATGAATCAATTATTTCACAAATATAGAAAAATATTTATTCGATAGAAATTTAAAAGATTTACTTTTTAACGGTCTCTAAAAAGTATTAAACTGGCCTGATCTAAAAAATGAAACCACCTGAAATTATGATAATTTTGCCGGCTCATTAAATAATGTATGGATGGCAAGGTTTAAAAAGGAATATCCTGTTTTGGAAAAAATCGAAATTTTGGATGCAGGATCTGAAGGTAAAGCTGTGGCAAGGGTTGATAAATTGGTAGTGTTTGTGCCCTTTGTTGTTCCCGGCGATATTGTGGACATTAAAGTTCTGCAACGGAAAAAATCGTTTTATGAAGGTAAAGCCATAAAATTTCATCACTTATCCGAACGGCGTATTGAACCGAGATGCGAACATTTTGGGCTTTGTGGTGGGTGCAAATGGCAAAATCTTAATTACAATGACCAGCTTTTTTATAAACAGAAACAGGTTTTTGATAATTTTACGCGACTTGGCAAATTTGAATTCCCTGAGATTTTACCCATAATTCCTGCACCTGCGCAGTATTTTTATCGCAACAAGCTCGAGTTTACCTGTTCGAACCGCAAATGGCTGGTTGAGCATGATAAAAACTCAGAGGTTCGTGAAAGCCTTGATGGGATTGGCTTTCATTTAATCGGCATGTTCGACAGGATTATCGACCTGAAAAACTGTTATCTTCAACCTGAGCCTTCAAATCAAATCAGACTAGCCTTAAGGAAATTTGCTTTGGAAAATCATTTCGCTTTTTACGACACAAAAGCCCATCAGGGTTTTTTGCGAAATCTGATCATCAGGACCACTTCTACCGGTGAACTGATGGTGATTATCATCTTTGCGGAAAACGACCGGGAAAACGTTAAAAACACGCTTGAGTTCATCGCAAATGAATTTCCACAGATTACTTCACTCATGTACGTGATTAACACCAAGAAAAACGATACCATCAACGATCAGGAAATATTACTTTACAAGGGCACACCACATATTTTTGAAGAAATGGAAGGCCTGCGTTTTAAAATCGGGCCTATCTCATTTTACCAGACAAATTCAACACAAGCTCATAAACTTTATCAGGTGGCACGCGAGTTTGCCGGTTTTACCGGAAGCGAAACCGTTTATGATCTTTATTGCGGCACAGGTACGATCACCAACTTTATTGCAAAATCGGTAAAAAAGGCCATCGGAATCGAGTATGTGCCTTCGGCAATCGAAGATGCCATCAACAATGCAGCGATAAACAAAATTACAAACACCCGGTTTATAACCGGCGATATCGCAAAAACACTTAACGAAGACTTTTTTGCTCAGCACGGCAAACCTGATATTATTATCACCGATCCACCTCGCTCAGGCATGCACCCCAAAGTTATCGAGGAGATTTTAAATGCGCTGCCCGAAAAAATCGTTTATGTTAGCTGCAACCCGGCCACACAAGCGCGTGACATCGCTTTAATGCAGGAACATTACGATTTGGCAAAAATTCAGCCGGTTGATATGTTTCCACAAACACATCATGTCGAAAATGTTTGTCTGCTGGTCAGGAAAATGAAGGATGTTGTTTAATGATTGCTGAAAGTGCAGGAACATCGATATCTTCACCTTTAATGATAATCTGCGCCTGGTTATAGAATTTTTCCCTGTCGGCAAGTTTTTCTTCAATGGATTTCATCAACGAAACCTCATCAAGCCCCGACGTAAGAGGCCTTGTTCGTTTTGAATTTAAAAGCCGGAAAAACAACGATTTAGGGTGCATTTTAATGTAAACAGAAATTCCATGCTGGTTTATTAACCCAATATTATCATAAAAGCAGGGAGTGCCACCGCCGGTAGAAATTACGTGGTTTTCGAGATTAAAAGTTTTTTGGAGAATGTTGTGCTCGATCAACCGGAAAGCATCTTCATCGTATTTTGCGAAAAAGTCAAAAATGGTGATTTTGTATTCTTCTTCAAAAAGCACATCAAGATCAACATGTTCAAAATTGAGCATTTTTGCCAACTGCCTGCAAACAGTTGATTTACCGCTTCCCATGTATCCTAAAAGATAAATTCTCATTTCGTGTAATTTCGATTCCGGCAAAAATATATCCAAATCGGTTAATTATTCTAATTTTGCAGGAAATTCCGGAATTAAGTATGAGAGATTTTTTTGTTGTCCTGGTGATCTTTTTTTTCACAACCTTATTATTTTCCTGCAATTCCAGCAATAGTGCTGATGGCAGGCTGCCTTCCGGCATTGTTAATAATCCAAACACGGCCTCCGGTGACGAATCGGATAAAAAATTTCCTGTCATCAGTTTTATTACCGATGAACATGATTTTGGAAAAGTAATCCAGGGCGAAAAAGTGACCTATACTTTCAAATTTGAAAATACAGGAACTGCCGACCTGATTATTACTGATGTAAGCGCAAATTGCGGTTGCACAACACCAGGCTTCAGCAACGAACCTGTAAAACCCGGGGAAACCGGTTTGATAAAAGTTACCTTCGACAGCAACAACAGGCGGGGATTTCAAAACAAAGCAGTTACTGTAGTTTCAAATACTCAGCCCAACAGCAAAGTATTGAAAATTAAAGCGATGGTGATTGTACCTGAAAATAATTAAAGAGAAATAAATTAAATTATTATTACTAAAAATGAACAACATGTTGAATTTTATCTTCTTAATGGCGCCTACGGAAGGTGCTGAAGGCGGCAGCACTCAATTTTTTATCATGATTCTTCTGATGATCGTGGTTTTCTACTTTTTTATGATCAGACCTCAGATGAAAAAATCCAAAGAACAAAAGAAATTTAAAGAAGGATTGAAAAAAGGTGATAAGATTATTACCATCGGTGGCATACATGGCAAAATCCTTGAAGTTGGTGAAACCACTTTAATTATCGAAACCGAAGGTCTGGGAAGGCTTAAAATCGAAAAAAGCGCCGCTGCAATGGATTCTTCATCGCAGATGTCAGAACAAACCAAATAGTTTTAAAAATTTAAAGGCATTGGAATTTTTACACCAATGCCTTTTTTCTTTTTTTAATGATCGGATGGATTAAATGAAGTTTTCAGGATGAAAGACGCTTCCCCGAAGTCAGGACAAAAAGGCATCAGATTAAATTACAAAATGACTGTTTTTGTAGTTTGTCTGGCTATTTCCACGCTAATCTGGTTTCTGATAAAGCTATCCGATACTTACAATACCGAAATCAGTTTTCCAATAAGATTAGAAAATCCTCCGCAGGGCAAAATCCTTACCAACGAGGTTGACAGCATGATCAGCATCAAAATTCAGGATAAAGGATACACCATTGCTGCGCTAAAATATCTTCCACGGAAATCTCCTTTTGTTATCGATCTTTCAAAACTAAAGCTGCACCGCAAGGGGCGGTATTTTGAGAGCAAAATAAATACCATCGCTCTTACTCAAAACCTTGAAGAATATTATGGCTTCGAAGGTGATATTTTTTATATTTATCCTGATACGATGTATTTTCTCTTCGAAAGTCAGGCCAAATCAAAAGTCCGGGTGGTGCCGGATGTTTCGTATGAATTTAGAAAACAACATTTTTTGTACGACTCAATCCGGACCGAACCTGCTGAAGTTTCCATCAGCGGCCTAAACAGCCAGATTGATACCATTACATTTATTAAAACTGAACACATCGAATTTAAAAACCTCGACGATTCGGTAAATGTCCTGGTTAAACTTGTAAAACCCAATATTCCCGGCGATTTTGCCACCGATCCTGTTCAGGTAAAATTGATTATTCCTGTTGAGAAATTTACCGAATCGGAAATAAACATTCCGATTACCCAGCGGAACAATATCTCAAATCTGAGGTTGAAACTTTTTCCGGAAACAGTAAAAATAACCTATTTAGTAGCTCTGAACGACTATAAAAAAGTGACTGCCGATATGTTTAGCTGTTTTATCGACGCTTCTGAAGCCCGGGAAAATTCAAACGAAAAAATTCGGGTTACTACCGGCACCTATCCAAAATTCATCAAAATTGTCCGTATTCAACCTTCCGAAGTGGATTATCTAATCCTGAAATAATGCTAAAAGCAGGACTTACCGGCAATATCGGCAGCGGAAAATCAACAGCATCAAATATTTTCACAATACTTGGTATCCCTGTTTTTGATGCCGATTATCACGCAAAATCCTTACTCAGCAACCCAGCGATCAAATCACAGCTAAGCCTGATATTTGGCACTTCCATATTTTTGGGTGATGAAATTGACCGCAAGAAACTCGCCTCCATCGTTTTTAACGACAAAACAGCTTTGGAAAAATTAAATTCGGTAATTCATCCTGCAGTGAGGGTTAAGTTTGAACAATGGACCGGCCAAAACTTTCAAAAACCTTATGTGGTTTACGAGGCAGCCATTATTTTTGAATCGGGATTTAACCAGCAACTCGATCAAATGATCATGATTTCGGCGAGTGAGGAAATTCGTCTTAAACGGGTGATGAAACGTGATCAGGCATCAAAAGAGATGGTTTTGAGCCGGATGAAAAACCAATGGACGGATGATAAAAAGTGCAGCCTGGC
>CAYOWJ010000001.1:23413-29537 GCA_964407625.1 uncultured Lentimicrobiaceae bacterium | reverse complement strand
CCAGTCAAAGAAAGTTCTCTGCCATAAAATTGCATTCTGTGGTTGAAGTACCCAGTGATTTTCGTCAGGAAAATATAAAAATTCGGCAGGTAAATTTTTAAGCCTTGCAGCGTTAAATGCCGTCATTCCCTGGGTAAATACGACCCTATAATCCAACTCACCGTGAACAACAAGAATTGGCGTGTCCCAGTTCTGTACAAATTTGTGGGGTGAATATTCATAAGATTCCTGGGCAATTTTATTGTTTTTATCCCAGAATGGGCCACCGATATCCCAGTTTTCGAACCACATTTCTTCGGTTTCGAGATATTGGGCTTCTTCGTTAAAGATTCCGTCATGAGCGATAAAAGCTTTGAAACGTTTATTATGATTTCCTGCCAGGAAATAAACAGCGTAGCCCCCGGCACTTGCGCCAACAGCACCCAATTTATCTTTATTTACAAAAGGTTCTTTGGCCATTTCATCAATGGCGGTAAGATAATCCTGCATATTTTGTCCGTGGTAATCGCCGCTGATCTGCTCTTGCCATGCTTGTCCAAAACCTGAAACTCCTCTCCTGTTTGGCGCAACCACAATATAATCGTTGGCTGCCATGATCTGATAATTCCAGCGATAATGAAAATCCTGGCTCAGCGGACCTTGCGGGCCTCCTTTGCAATAAAGCAAGGCCGGATATTTTTTATTTGGGTCAAAGTGCGGAGGATAAATCACGATGGTAAGCATCTGTTTACCATCGGTGGTGGTCATCCAGCGCTCTTCAACCTTGCCCATCGCCAGTTTATCGAGCAGATCCTTGTTGGTAAAAGTTATTTGTGCCGCGGTTCCGTCAACCGGGTTAACAGTGTAAAGGTCGGTAGGCAACGACATCGATTCGCGGGAAGCAACGAGTTTATCGCCGGCAAATCCAAAAGTTCCGTAATCGTGCATTCCTTCGGTAATTTTTTTGATCGAGCCATCAGCGAGCGAAAAATTGTAAATCTGAAATGTTCCATGCCAGTCGCTGGTAAAATAAATATTTTTGCTATCGGAGGTCCAATTCAGGTTCCCGACATTCTGATCAAAATCTTTAGAAGCATCAGTTTTAATACCAGTTTCGATCTCAAGCAGGTACATCCTGTTTTTATCCGCTTCATAACCATCACGTTCCATACTTTCCCAGGCAATATATTTTCCATCAGGCGAAAAAACAGGCGAAATATCGAAACCCAACATGCCTTCGGTCATGTTTTTTGTTTCTCCGGTTTCAAGAAAATAAAAATAGAGGTCCGAGTTTGTTGAAAGTGAGTATTCTTTACCTTTCATTTTTTTGCTGGTGTAAGCAATTGTTTTGCTGTCGGGGCTCCAGTTTACCTGCTCCATGCCTCCAAAAGGTTTCAGCGGAGCATCCCATTCTTCACCGGCCAGAATATCTTTATCGTTAGCGATTTTTAATCCATCATAATCGGCAACAAAAACATGGCTGTATGAGTCAACCCAGGTATCCCAATGGCGGTACATCAAATCATCCATGAGCCGTCCGGTAGCTTTTGGCAAACCTTCGTAAAGTTTCTCGAACTTATTTTTTACAGGGATTTCTTTGGTGTAAACAATTTTTGTTTGGTCGGGTGAATATTTGAAACCGGTAATTCCGCCTTCGACATTGGAAATCTGAGTTCTGTCGCTGCCATCAGGGTTCATTTCCCACAATTGCACCGAGCCACTTTCGGAAGTTAGAAAACCGATTTTTTTGCCATCAGGCCGCCAGAGCACATTAAATTCGCTTTTGGGGCTTTGTGTGATGCGCCGCAGCCCGCTCCCATCAGGATTTACAGCGTACAAATCGCGGTTTCCTTTGTTTTGTTCGATGCTGTAATAGGTGACTCCATAAACTATGGTTTTCCCGTCAGGCGAAACCTGAGGATCGCTAACGCGGCCAAATGCCCACAAAGCTTCGGGAGTCATCCGGTCGCTTTTTAGTTCGATGTTCGGTTTATCAACGATGACTTCGGCAGTTTGCTTGGGCTGCTCGGCTTGTTTGCACGAACTCAGGCTGGACAAAAACAATGGAATTATCAGCCAGGATAGATGTTTCATAGAATTTTAATTTTTGATGAATATTAAATAATTAAGGCTGCTAAAGTACAAAAATGGAGTAATATGATGAGGTTACTTTTCGGACTTAAACTTAATTTTTACTTTAACAATGATTATTTCCATTTCATTGATTGAAGGTATTTGAAAGTAAATTATCTTTATTGGCTCAATAAGTATTTATACGCTAAAAAAAAGGGTATTAAAGGTCTTGTTCAAAATTTGGCTTCCATCTACTTTTACCTTCGGATTTTTGTATTTATTTGAGATTTTTTATTACAAATAATTTTAACGAATGCTGACGATTTATGATCAACTAATGCAGGATGTTCGCATTGTGGAGGGCTTGAAATCCTGCATGAATTGCGGCGTTTGCACGGCCATTTGTCCTGCTGCCGAATTTTATCACTACGACCCGCGAATGTTGGTTACCATTGTTCAATCGAAGGACGAAGAACGCCTTTTAGAACTGCTTAAAAGCGAAACCATCTGGTATTGCGGGCAATGCATGTCGTGCAAATCCCGCTGCCCAAGAGGAAATGTCCCCGGACTGGTGATCATGGGCCTGCGGTATCTTTCTCAAAAGTTAGGCTATTTCGTCGAATCTGAAAAAGGAAGACAACAATTTGCCATCAAGCGAACAGTTGGTGATAATATTCTAAAATTTGGATATTGTGTTTATCCCGATTCGGTAGTTCCTGAATTGCACCCTGAACAAGGCCCTGTGTGGGATTGGGCTTACAAACATCTCGATGAAGTTTACGACCGGATGGATGGAAATTACAAGAAAGAGGGTCCGGGCGTTTTCCGGAAGATTTCAAACGAAACCCTCGATGAGTTAAAAGAAATTTTTAAGGTTACCGGTGGCTCGGATTTGTACCAGAAAATTGAGGATTTTTCAGAAATTAAAGCAGCCGAAATGGGCATCGAATTTGGCCCGGGCACCGACAACGATTATTTCAGGCATACCTATTTTAGCAATAACGGTGAACATACACGCGAGGAATAAAAAGACTATGGAAAATACATCAAAAAAAATCATCTGGAAAGAATATCAAAAGGAAATCGCTGACGACCATTTCTTTTATGTCAGAAGTTGCATCAGACAGACCTTTTTTCCAGGATCTGAAAGCTTTTTTCTCAAATTTATGCGCGACGAATTAGGCAAAGATGTCTTTGAAGATGCCCGTCATACAACCTGCACAGGCATTGGCTTCCATGGAGATATTGTGCCTCAGGATACCATCATGACCGTTGTTGCGCGCCATTTCGCCCTGATGACAGAAGCTGGTTATAAAAATATTGCGATTTCCTGTGTGACCTCTTTTGGCATTTATTCCGAAATTCTCGAAACCTGGAAACATTTCCCCGAGATCGAAATGCGAATCAGGGAAAGCCTTAAAAAAGCAACCGGCAGGGAGTTTGAAATCCCTGAAACCATCGCCCACACCTCTGATATTATTTACAAGTTTAGGGATGAAATTGCAGCAAAAGCCAGATTTCCTTTGATCAATAAAAATACTGGAGCTCCTTTAAACATTGTCGAACACATTGGTTGCCACTATTCTAAAATGTTTCCTGAATATGGCGTTGGCGGAGCCGAATTTCCACAAGTTTTGGTCGGGATGATTAAAGCCTGGGGAGGAAAAGTGATCGATTATCCTGAACGCCGTCATTGCTGCGGGTTTGGATTCAGGCAGTACCTCATTCAGGCAAACAGGGGGTATTCGGTCTCAAACTCCAAAAAGAAATTCGATTCGATGAATCCTTACAAGCCGGATGCGATAATTGCAAATTGCCCCGGATGCTCCATGTTTATGGATAAGTGGCAATACACCATTGCTGAGATGGAAGGAACAACTTATGGAAATGAAGGTTTGGGCATTCCGGTGCTGACCTATGAAGAATTTGCCGGACTGGTTTTAGGCTACGACCCCTGGAATCTGGGTTTGCAGATGCATCAGGTGCAGATCGAAACATTGCTCGACAAAATGGGAATTCCTTTTGATCCGTCAAAAAAATACAAAACAAAAGATGGTAAAGATATTGGGCAACCAGTAATTCCTGATTTACTAAAAGTCGGGCAAAAAATACACTCATGCTGTTAAAAGGTTTCAGGATGATTAATTTTTCGAAATTCATTTTATGATCCAAAACAAAATTGCAGTTATTGGCGGTGGTATCGCCGGAATGGAAACAGCAATCCAGCTTGACCAGCTAGGCTATTCGGTCGATTTAATCGAAAAAGAAAATGCACTGGGCGGTCATGTGAAAAATTGGTTCAGGCTCTTCCCCGACCGCAGGCCTGCAAGCGAAATTCTCGAAATCCTGTTTTCGAAATTAAAACTGTCAGGCGTCAATATAAAAACATCTGCAATCATCAAATCTTTCGAAAACAAAAACGATAAAATCCTGCTTTACGATCATGAAAATGAAGTAAAATCGTATGATGCGCTTGTTTTGTGTACGGGTTTTGATTTGTTTGATGCAAGACGCAAGGAAGAATACGGTTTTGGAATTTATGAAAATGTCATCACTTCAGCCGGACTGGAAGCGTTGTTTACTTCGGGCGAAATCAGGACTAAACAAGGCAATATCCCAAAACGCGTTGGTATTGTCCACTGCGTTGGTTCACGCGATGAGCAGTGCGGAAACCATTATTGTTCCAAATCATGTTGCGTGAGTGCTGTGAAGCAGGCTATCGAAATCCGTGAAATGCTTCCGGCTACCGAACTATTTTGTTTTTACATGGACCTGCGCATGTTTGGGCCTCATTATGAAGAATTATACCGCGAATCCCAGGAAAAATGGGGCGTTCAGTACATTCGTGGCCGTGTTTCGGAAGCAGCCGAAAATGCAGATGGAAGTATTCAGGTTAAAGCTGAAGACACACTCACAGGTCGCCCCTTAAAAATGAATGTTGATATGCTCGTTTTGATGGTCGGAATGGAACCTGGAAAAGATACCCAGGAAATAGCCCGTGAGTTATCGTTAAAGATAGGTGATAACAGGTTTTTCAGGTCGTCGGATGAACATTATCAGACAAACTTTTCGGGACAACATGGAGTGTTTTTTGCCGGAGCTGCATCAGCACCCATGAATATCACCGATTCGATTAACCATGCACGATCTGCCGTTTTGGAAGTCGATAAATTTTTAAAAGGAAAATTAACCTCCAATTAATTATTCATTTTGGAAATACCTGAAAATAATAAAACCCGGTTTGGATTTGGCCTGACAAAAGGCCGGCAAATCGATTTCGATGCAAACGATAAAAAACTCTGTCGGTTTGTTGTCGAAAATGAGCCGTCGCTGCTGTTGTGCATCGGTTGCGGAGGATGCACGGCCACTTGTACCGCAGCAGGTTTTACGGATTTTAATTTCAGGAAGCTTCATCATTTACTCCGGCGCGGCGAAGTCTTCAATCTCGAAAAGAGCATGAAAAACTGCATGCTCTGCGGCAAATGCAAACTTGTTTGTCCACGCGGGGTAAATACCCGGAATGTGATTTTTTCGTTAAAAAGGGCTTTTAAGATGACTGATTTTTCGAAAACCTGTTAAACAAAACTTAAAAATTCATGGTCAAACCTTTGATGAAAATTGGAAAATCCGGAACTATCAACTAACATTTTTGAGCTAAGATGAAATACTACGATCCGTTTATTTTGCCTTTTACCATTGGCCTTTATTTCATTTTTACTTTTTTGGTTGCAAAATATGCAATCTGGATTTTCCGTCTCCCCAAACCAGATCTCCAAAAAATTGGAAAGGGATTTTTTACGGTAAAAACCTTTTCGGCAACTAAAGAAGTTTTCATGGAAAGCCTTCTGCACCGCAAGGTTTTCATGGCAAATCCGGTCTTAGGATACATGCACATGAGCCTGGCCATGGGCTGGTTTTTACTGATTCTTTTTGGTAAAATCGGAACCTTATCCTTTAGCCAGGATTTCTTTAACCCTGTTCACTATGCCATTTTCTTTAAATTTTTTCAACCCGAAGATCCCCATTTCTTCTATTCGAAAACGTATTATTTTTTGATGGATACTTTCCTGCT
>CAYOWJ010000001.1:0-23313 GCA_964407625.1 uncultured Lentimicrobiaceae bacterium | reverse complement strand
ATCCCCATTTCTTCTATTCGAAAACGTATTATTTTTTGATGGATACTTTCCTGCTTTTTATACTTACAGGATTAGGACTGGCGGTTTTTAAAAGATTCAGATCAAAAATTTTTGGCTTAAAGAAAACTACTAAAACAAAATTGGGTGATAAATTCGCCTTATCGGCCTTGTGGCTGATTTTCCCGTTGCGACTTCTTGCCGAGAGTTTTACAAGTGGATTTTACCATTCGGGGCATTATCTTACCGGCAACCTTGGTATTTTCTTTGCAGGATTTTTACCCCTCGAAATTCTTGTTTATCCTGCCTGGTGGGCCTACAGTATGGCACTTGGCGTGTTCTTTTTTGCATTACCCTTTTCGCGATACATGCATATCCCAACCGAAATGTTCCTGATTTTCCTGAGGAATTATGGCATTAAAACCGGAAATGAATTTACGAGCTTCAGCCAGGCAGAAATCCTTTCGTGTCCGCGCTGTGGAATTTGTATTGATAAATGCCAATTGACGGTTGCTGGTTGTGAAAATGCCCAGCCTGTTTATTTTTTGCAGGATGTAAGAAATAAGGAACTAACCCCTGAACTTGCCATGAACTGCCTCCAGTGTGGGCGGTGTGAGGAGTTTTGCCCCGTTGGCATCGACATAAAAAAGCTTAGACTGATTCCCCGCAAAGAACTGACCTCCGATAATGCTGATTTCGGTTACCTGCCTGTTGCTGAAACCCGGAAGGCTGATGTGGTTTTCTTTGCAGGTTGTATGACCCATCTTACACCTGGCATAAAAAAAGCCATGAAAAATATCCTTGACCAGGCTGAAATCGATTATTGGTTTTTGGATGAAGATGGCGGAGTTTGCTGCGGAAGGCCGCTGATTCTTGCCGGTGAGATGGATTCTGCTCGTCAACTGATCGATTACAACCGGAAGTTGATTTTCGACTCAGGGGCAAAAACCCTGGTCACCTCCTGCCCTATTTGCTTAAAAGTGTTTAAAAAGGAATATCATCTTGATGTCGAAATACTGCATCATTCTGAGTTCATCCTGCGGCTGGTCCAACTAGGACAAATCAGGTTGAAAAAGCAACTCACCAGAATTGCCTATCACGATCCGTGTGAACTTGGAAGAGGAAGCGGAATTTATGATGAACCCAGAAATCTGATTAACAAAACCGGAACGCTTGTCGTATCGGAAACCGAAAGAGAACAAGCTTTGTGCTGTGGCAACAGCCTCGGAAGTTTCCGGTTATCGACCGCTCAGGCTGATCTTATCATGAAAGATGCCCTGGATTCGTTGACAACCGGTAATCCTGATATTTTGGCAACTTCGTGCCCTTTATGTAAAAAGACCTTTTCGAAGGCCGGAAAAATTCCTGTAAAAGACATCGCGGAACTAACCTCAGAGGCGATGTACAGCAACAAAGATTCGATTCCGGAAAAGAAAGATCTGCTGGAAAAAAATAAGGATTTTGATGAATGCTGTGTCTTTCAGGTGGAAGAAGAAATTATTTGAGTTTTACACCGGTTTTTCTTCATGAACTGATCCAGAATTGTTGTTGTCATTACTTTACCAGCGAGGTAACAGGAAATGCCAGGTTTTTTGCACCTGTAAAAACGGCTTTTACCGATCCTACAAGGATTTTGGCTTCGACAAGGATGGGAATTTTATTTCGATCATCGGTAATCCAGACAAATAAATCTTCACCACCACTAAAAATTGTACCCGGCACCAGCAGGGCAGCAAACTTATGGCAGCGATAAATGCTGCCATCATAATTTTCGATGGTTTCGATACCGAGATATTTTCCGTAAAGGTCACAAACTTCACCGTCGATAACCATTTTGAAAGGGATTTTTTCGCCAACAAACATCCCTGAATAATCAAGTGTACGGGCATAATAAACTGCTGTTTGAACGTCCAGCACAAAACCATTTAAAGCGATGGTTTCGCTTGAAAGTGGTTTGTTTGAATTTTCGGTTTTGGTGTGAATTTTTGAGTTTGGATAATCAAATTCCACAATTTCTTTAGCGTAATAATCGCCTTCAAAACTTTGCCTGGAATAGCTTAATGGCACCAGAGTTTTGGCGTCGGCAACCGATTCGAACTGTTCGCGAACCTTGTAAATCCAGTCATAGGCTATAATTGATCTGCCTTCACTGCTAAAATGGAAAACTGGTTTTTCGTTAATCTTTTTCTTTTCGACTTCAAAGCGTACTTTTCCGGCTTCTACCCAGACAAAATGCCAGTTGTAATAAACGTCGTAAGTAATTTTCTCGCCGCCAACAAAAGGTATCTCAAGATTCTGTGAAATGGTGGTTTTGGAGCAAAAAGCTAAAACAAGCAGGCAAAAAATCCTTATCAACAAATTCATAGATTTACTTTTTCCGAAATTCAAAACGAGAATAACTTAAAGTCCAAAGGTAGCTTAAAACGTTTTATCCAAATAAAAAAATGGCTGATTTGCCGTTTGATGAACCTTTTTGGCTCCGGAATGCTGGTCAGGAATTAAATTTTACACGATTGAATGGACAGGAGTAAACACTACTTCCCTCTTCCCTGCAAAATAATCAGGATGGTGTAGGCCATAATCTTAAAATCCATGGCCAGCGACATATTTTCGACATACAAAATGTCGTATTTCAGGCGCTGGATCATCTCATCAACATTGGATGCATAACCAAATTTTACCTGCCCCCAGGAAGTAATTCCGGGTTTTACCCGCTGAAGTAAACGATAATGTGGCGCCTGCTTAACTATAAGATCAATAAAATACTGCCTCTCGGGGCGCGGACCAACCAACGACATATCGCCGATAAGTACCGTGTAAAACTGCGGCGTTTCGTCGAGACGAAGCCTTCGCAGCATTTTGCCAAAAGGTGTAATCCGGCTGTCGGTGGACGACGAAAGCTGGGGCTTGCCCTGCTCCGCTCCTACATACATCGACCTGAACTTATGAATTTTAAAAGGTTTTCCGCGTAAGCCAATCCTTTCCTGTGTGTAAAAAACCGGCCCTTTTGACGAGAGTTTTACGCCTATGGCCAGAAAAATATAAACGGGAATCAACAAAATCATCGAAACCACCGAAACCACAACATCAATAAGTCTTTTGAGTGATTCCTGCCAGGCTGGCATCAAATCGGGAGAAATCTGGATGAGTGGCTCCGTAAAAATGGAAGTGGTTTTTACTGATCCCATCAGGTAATCCTGCATCAGCGGATTAATTTTTATTACGACATCGGTATCTTCGATTTCGCCAATTATTGCTTCAACAAGTTCATTTTCGGAGCGCTCGATGGCAATTACGATTTCTTCGACGTTGTTGGCGATAACCAAATCGTGTAAATTCCCGAGGTCGCCCAAATGTTTCAAATGTTTTGAAAGTGGAAATTCGCTGTATTCTTTAACATTTATAAATCCAATAAACTTGTTGCCCGAAGAAGGTTTTTGTGTTTCGAGATCCTGAAAAATCTTCACTGCATTTTGGTTACTTCCAACAATGATGGTGTTAAATCCAATAATTTTCCGGTGAATTTTCTTTACAGTGCGCGTTGTTATGATCAACCGAAAGGTAAAAGTGATGATAAACTGAATTCCTAAAAGTATCAGAAACGATTGATAATAAGATTTGTATGAAATAACAACGTCATCCAGAATAAGTGTAAAAAATATGATGGTGACGCCAATAAATGTAGTTGAGAATGTTTGGGAAAGTTCCTTGATTCTTGATTTCCGGTAGATTTTGCGATAGGAACCGGCGATGATGTAAAGAATGATCCAAAACAAAGGAATGACCAGCATTCCCAGATAAAATTTAGGATCAATCAAAACTTCATGTAATTGATAAACGATTTCCGGCTTAACGGTATATTTGCGGTACACGAAAAAGAGCATCCATGTAATTACTGCCGAAAACCAATCCGCAAATACATATTTTGCCTGTTGCAGGGTTTTATTCATTAATAGTTTTTCCGGTAAATGAGTTTAATATTATCAATCAGAATTTCAGCCTCCGTGGCGTCAGATTGAAGTATAGCACCAAAAAATATTTTAAAATCGATAACATCATCAGAGGTTTGCCATAATTTATTGGTAAGATTGATGTAAATTTTGTTCCATTCATCTTTTGGGTTAAGATAAATGAGAGGGTCCTGAATGATCTGAGATGCTGTTTGTGCAAAAATCCCAACGGTAAACATGCTGTTAGTCTTGTAATTCATTTCGAGCACCACGGGCGTGCCATCAGTTGGAAGTTCGAAGGCTTCAAAAGAGGCGCCTTCGTACAAATCATGGTCTTCGTCAAGAATAATCCTGCCCGAATGAGAACCTTCGAAAGTGAGATTCGTTCCTGAAGGGGTCAAAACCATGTCGGCTTTGCTTTTACTGGTTGTATCAACCGAAATCGAGACACCTTCAAAATCTTCCATCCAGACAAAAGTCACCGTTTCCCAATAAGTGGTAGTTCCTGAAACCTGAATAATGCTGTCGGGAACGAAATTGAAATTTTCGATAATGATGGGCTTGTAAAAAGGATTTGGAATACGTGTGGCAGAAATCCCGTTAATTTTAATGCCGGCTTCGAGCCGCAAAGTGCCGGTACCTTCCTTTAATATTGGTATTACTGCAGGATGCTCGCTGATCTCGAATGCCCCGATTGATTGATCGTCAACAAAAACCCAGACATCGGTAATTTTTTGAGAATCTGTTCCCTGAATCGAATAATCGGTCTGCAAATCCAGGGTAGTGACTTCGATAAACGAAGGGATTCCGGGTTTGAGATCATTTTTCTGGCAGGATGCCAAAAAACCAAAAATGAGCAATGCTGTTAAAGATAATATTCTGAAATCCCCTCTGACCATTTACTTCAGCGCTAAAAATGAAAAAACTGAACGAAAATCTACTGGCTATATTGCCCGGAAACTATCACGAAATCTTCTCTAAAATTTTGTAAGCAACATCAAGTGCCTGATAACCATCGTTGATTGTGACGGCAGGTGTGCCATCGTTAAGAATAACATGAGCGAAGGTCTCCAACTCAGTTTTTATCGCATTGATGGGCTTAATTTCGGGTTTCTCGATGAGTATTTCCTTCATCCCTTTTCCTTCGCCAAGATTCAAAACCAACGAAAACGGGTTGTCTGGCTCTTTGTCGATGTCTTGCATGCGAACAATTTCGATATCCTTTTCTAAGAAATCCACCGAGATGTAGGCGTCGCGCTGGAAAAACCGCGATTTGCGCATATTTTTCAGCGAAAGCCTGCTTGCTGTAAGATTAGCAACACAACCGTTATCAAATTCGATGCGGGCGTTGGCAATGTCGTGGGTATCGCTGACGATGCAAACTCCGCTGGCGCTGATTTTTCTAACGGGCGAATTTACCACGCTCAGCACGATGTCGATATCATGAATCATGAGGTCGAGAACTACCGGAACGTCGGTACCACGCGGGTTAAACAGCGCAAGCCGGTGTGTTTCGATAAACATGGGATCGTTGATAAATGGCTGTGCCGCAATAAATGCCGGATTAAACCGCTCAACATGGCCAACCTGAACCTTGGCATTGGCTTCGTCTGCAATTTTTATCAGTTCCTGTGCTTCTTTGGGAGTTGTAACGATGGGCTTTTCGATAAAGACGTGTTTCGATTTCTTTAATGCCTGTGAGGCACATAAAAAATGAGAAACCGTCGGGGTTACAATGTCAACCACTTCAACGGCATCGATGATTTCGGCAAGGGAATCGAATCTTTTTAGCCCAAACTCTTTTTCGACTTTTAAAGCTGTTTCTTCGTTAGGATCATAAAATCCAACAAGTTCAAAATCACTAATTTCACGAATACATCTGATATGAATTTTCCCAAGGTGCCCAGCACCTAAAACGCCAATTTTGAGCATATTTTTATTTTTTTGCAAATGTAAAGGATTTTTAAACTTACCGAATTTATTAATTTCGCCAAAAATCAATATTTAAGGGGAAACCACAACACTTCAGCAAATCAGGATGATAGACAATTACAGACATCAGGGACTAAGAAATAAACTGGTAGAGAGCCTCAGAAACAGCAAAATAACCGACGAACGTGTACTCGAAGCTATTCGTAAAGTGCCAAGACATTTTTTCATGGATTCGTCGTTTCTCGAGTTTGCTTACGAAGATAAAGCCTTCCCCATTGGTTCGGGACAAACCATTTCGCAGCCTTACACCGTAGCTTTTCAAACCGAACTGCTGGAAGTTGCAAAAGACCAGAAAATTCTTGAAATCGGCACCGGATCCGGCTATCAGGCATGCATCCTGCTCGAGTTGGGTGCAAAAGTTTTTACCCTCGAAAGGCAGATAAATTTGTACAAAAAAGTGAAAGCTTTTTTTGAGAAATACCATTACCAGGCACGTGTGTTTCATCGTGATGGTTACGAAGGCCTGGCCAGCTTCGCTCCTTTCGACAGAATTCTTATTACGGCTGCCATTCCGCAGATTCCGGTTTCGTTAAAGGCGCAGTTAAAAATAGGCGGGATATTAGTGGCTCCTGTGGGTAAAAGCGGCCTTCAACTCATGTTGAAAATGAGGAAAATCTCAGAAACCGATTTTATTGAAGAATTTCACGGAGGATTTGTATTTGTACCTATGCTGCCGGGCACTGCAAATGATTGATCCTAAATTGGATAAACCACAAAAGACAAAAAACAAAAAACAAAACTCAAATAATTCCGAAATTTAATTTGTTTTTTGTCCCGATAATTATCGGGATGGTTTTTGTAATTTCTGCCAAAAAAAACATCAATGTCTAAAATAAGAAACTAATCGTACCTCACCACTTTTGTAACGCCTTTGATGCTCAACAATTTCTTTTTTAAAAAGGTGAGATGGTCCACATCATGAACCTGAACTTTAATCACACCAACAAATCCGGTATTTTCGGATTTAAAATTCAGATCTTTCATATTAACCTTTAAATCGTCAGAGATTACTTTTGTGATGTCACTCACCAAACCCATGCGATCGGCGCCAAGAATTTTAAGATTCGTAATAAAATACTTCATATTCTGTGTTTCCTTCCAGCGTGCTTTCATCACCCGGTAAGGATATCTTTTTTTCATCTGAAGCGCGTTCGGACAATCGCTGCGATGGATTTTTATTCCCTGTTTCACCGTCACAAAGCCAAAAATTGAATCGCCTGCAATAGGGTTGCAGCATTTCGAAAGTGAATAATTGAGATTCGATACTCCGGCATCGATCATGATGTAACCTTCGTCTTTGCCTGACTGGCTTTCGATGCGCTCGCCGGCTATCTCGTGTTCACTCCTGGCTTCAACGGGTTTTTCATCAACCTCCTCAACTAAATTGAACGAATGTTTAATTTCCTGCAGATCCACTTTTCCGGTGGCAACACTAAAATAAAGGTCTATCGGCTTTTTGAAACCAAATTCTTTTACAACTTTGGTAATGTTACGGTCGTTAAAATCAATTTTCCAGTTTTTAAATTTCCGCATCAGGGTTTCCTTGCCGGCTTCAGCTTCCTTGAATTTTTCTTCACGAATCGACCTGTTTATGCGGGCTTTGGCTTTGGAAGTCATCACAAAATTCAGCCAGTCAAGATTAGGTTTCTGACTTTTGGAGGTGATGATTTCAACCCTGTCGCCATTACTGAGCTTATGCCGGATGGGAAACACCTTGCCGCTGATTTTTCCTCCGGTGCATTTCGAACCGATGTCGGTGTGAATATCGAAGGCAAAATCGAGGATTGTTGAACCGGCGCTGAGTTCATGCAAATCGCCTTTTGGCGTAAAAACATAAATTTTCTCTGATTGCTGACTAATTTTTGAGGTAGTTCCATCATCCAGTTGCTTCGCTCCGATGGTGTCGAGAACATTTCTAACCTCAACCATCCACTCGGCAATACTTTTCCCGTACGCCGATTCCTTGTAGCGCCAGTGGGCTGCATCGCCCCTTTCGGCTACATCATCCATCCGCTGTGTCCTGATCTGAACTTCTACCCAGCGATTTTCGGGGCCTAAAACGGTGGTGTGCAGACTTTCGTAACCACTGTTTTTTGGTGTGGTTATCCAATCGCGGAAACGCTTTGGATTGGGTTGATAAATATTGGTAATTACTGAATAAGCCTGCCAGCAAGCGGTTTTTTCGCGATTTCGCAGTTCATTAAACCGGGTTTTATCTAATGTGAATTTGTGGATAAGATCCTGCTTGTTATTCTTTCCGGCATTATTTTCCTCTTCATCAGCCAATTCGGATTTTACTTGTTTTAGCTGCTTTTTATCAGCCTCAGCTTTTTCTTCCTTGTTTTTTTTGTGCTTTTTCTCGATTCCCGGGTCACCTTCATTTTCAAGCCTTTCCTGGAATTCCTCAATAAATTGTATGTCGTCATCTGAGATAACGTCCTGAAGTATAACACGAATGGCGAAAAGATCATAAACCTGCTCAAATGGTACACCCTGGGTATCCATTTTCTTTTTGATGGAATTTATTGATTTGGCGCGACTCTTAATCTCAAATCTGATGCCCTCCTCGATCAGTTTTTTCTTGATTGGCTGCGCAAAACCGTTGATGTAGGCTTCCTGTTGCTTTTTTGTTTCCTGAAGTTGGTAATTTATCTGGTTATAGGCTTCCTGGTTTGACCATTTCATGGCGAGATCTTCAAACTCAGCTTTAATCTGGTACATGCCCAACCGGTGGGCAATGGGGGTGTAAAGAAATATCACGTCGTTTAAAAACTGGTTTTGCAATTCAGCAGGCAGATGCCTGAAAACTCTCATATCATAAAGGCGATGCGCCATTTTGATGAAGATAACGCGCAAATCGTTGATCATGCTCATGAATAACTTCCGGAAGTTTTCGGATTGCAGACTGATTTTCTCAGAGTGAAAAGTGGAAACTTTTTTAAAACCTTTGATAATGTCCGAAACATCTTTTCCAAAACGTTGCTCAACTTCATCAAGATTTTCATCCGGTGAATCGATCACGTCATGCAGGAGGGCAGCAATAACTGAATTTGCGCGCATACCTATTTCTTTTGCCACAATCAGTGCAACCGACAAACAGTGAAAAATTTGGGTTTCACCTGATTCTTTAAGTTTATCGCCATATTTTTTCCTGGCAAAATCGTATGCTTCTCTCAACTTTAGAAGTTCAACCTCTGAGCTTTGCTTTAAAGCAAGCTCCAATTCGGTGAATTTGTTTTCGTGCCTGGATTTCGAATATTGTTCTGATTCCTGGGTCATTAAAATATGCTGTATTACTTAATAATTGTGAACCTTGATGAGTTTAAATACGCTATTTAACGGTCAATGATCAAAGATAATTATTTGATGCTATTTTTACAAATAGTAACACTTGTTATTTGATCTCTTTTTTTGAGAATAATAAAGTTTGCTTACCCTGTGATAAAAGAATAATCTCTTGTGATGAAATCCTGACTATGAGCTTATTCTCAGAAAAAAGGCCATTCCGGATTGGAACAGCCTTTTCAAAATTATCAGAAATTATCTATTTTTTCTGATTATCTTTTCCTGATTCCTTTCGTCCCTGATCTTGCGGATTCGAGAGGGATTCTCTCATTTTTGTATCGGCTTTGATATTCTCAAATTTATAGTAATCCATGATGCCTAAATTCCCCGACCTGAAGGCTTCTGCAATGGCTTTTGGAATTTCAGCTTCGGCCTGAATAACATTTGCACGGGCTTCCTGTGCTTTTGCTTTCATTTCCTGCTCCAAAGCTACTGCCATGGCACGGCGTTCTTCAGCCTTTGCCTGGGCAATATTTTTGTCGGCATTTGCCTGGTCCATTTGTAAAACAGCTCCAATATTTTTACCCACGTCAATGTCGGCAATGTCAATCGAAAGAATTTCGAAAGCTGTACCCGAATCGAGGCCTTTGCTCAAAACAACTTTTGAAATCGAATCAGGGTTTTCGAGAACAGATTTATGAGAAACTGCTGACCCGATCGCCGAAACAACGCCCTCTCCTACCCTGGCAATAATGGTATCTTCGCCGGCGCCGCCTACCAACTGCCTCACATTTGTTCGCACGGTAACCCTGGCTTTTGCAATGAGCTGAATTCCATCTTTTGCAACTGCAGCAACCGGCGGAGTGTTTATTACTTTTGGAATAACCGACATTTGTACGGCTTCAAAAACATCGCGACCAGCAAGGTCGATGGCGGTTGCAAGTTTAAAATCGAGATCCATATTGGCTTTATCAGCCGAAATTAAAGCGCTGATAACTGATTTGATTCGTCCTCCTGCCAGGTAATGGGCTTCAAGGTCGTTCCTGTTAAGTTTTAATCCTGCCTTTGTGGCAGCAATCAGACTGTTAACAATAATTGCCGGTGGGATTTTCCGCCAGCGCATCAGCACAAGCTGAAGCAATGAAATTCTTACTCCGGAAACAAGTGCCGAAAACCATAATCCAACCGGGATAAAATAGAAAATTATCCAAAGGCCAAAAAGACTCGCAACACCGATAACGATAATCACTAAAACATTAGGTTCCATAAATTTTTACTTTTTAATTTTTACAAAAATTTTATTATGTTCGATTTTAACAACTTCAATTTCATTTTCGGGATCGATAAATTCGCCAGAGGAACAAACTTCAAAATATTGATCGTTTATGAGAGCTTTTCCTGTAGGTACAATCCGTGAACTTGATATTCCAACATCACCGACTTTAATCGATCCTTCCGGGATAATATTGGCCCTTCCGTCGATATTTGATTTAAGCATGACTTTATCCCAGGTCTTCGATCGGAGTGCAAACCTTAAACCCACCAAGGTCAATACTAAAGTTCCTCCAAGGACAAGATGCCCTGAAGTAGAACCATAAACAAGGTAGGTTTGCCAAACTGCAACAATCATGAGTATAAAACCTACGATTCCCACCACCGTTGTTCCAGGAATTACAACAACTTCAAGTATGAGAAAGAGTAATCCTACAAGTATCAGAATAATAATTATTGTCCAGGTCATTTATGAATGATTTATTTGCTAATTCGACTAGGTAAAACACTGTTATTTAAGTTCGTACTATGAATTTTTGATTTTGAAATTAGATATTCGTTTAAGTTTAGCTGATTGAAACGGTAAGCCCGCGAAACGACATTTCTTCACCAATTGGTTTAAGTTCACATAAATCGCCTGATTTCACTGAGCATTTACCTTTAAAATGAACAATCAGTGCGCATTGTTCGGCGCTGATAGGGTCATGGTTACAAAGTTCGATCAGGGTATCAATAACAAAATCGAAAGTATTTACATCATCATTGTAAAGAATAAGTTCATGTAAATCAACTAATTCTTCCTCTGAAAAATTTAAAGATTTTGGTTTTTCCTTAACCATTTTATAATTATTTTTTAGTGCAACAATATTAGCTAAATTTTTGCAATAATGCTAAAATACAATTCATTATTTCGATTTTCGCTTCAAATATTACTTTTGCACCTGGTAAAGTAATATGAAAAATTTCGTCGATTTTATAGCCTGGACAGCTCAAAAGCTTAAGGAACCATTGCCAGGCGAAATAGCCCAATTAAAACTTGAGCCTTCAACCCGAAGGAGTTATGATCTTGATCCCAAACATTTGAGCCCTAAACTTAGCAGTGTGTTGATCCTGTTTTTCCCTGAAGGCGATAAAACAAAACTTACCTTAATTCAGAGACCAGAATATGATGGTGTTCATGGAGGCCAGATTGCTTTTCCTGGGGGTAAAATGGAAGAAATGGATAAATCGCTCATGGATACTGCGCTGCGTGAAAGTTTTGAAGAAATTGGCGTTGTGCCTGATAAAATAAAAATTATCGGCAAACTTAGCCAGCTTTACATACCCCCAAGCAATTTTTTAGTTGAGCCTTTTGTTGGTTACACTGATTTTAAACCTGATTTTTGTGCTGATCCTGCTGAAGTTAGTGAAATACTTTTTATTGATTTAGATGAACTTTTAAATGAATCGTCATTTCAACACAAAGAAATCAACATCCGAAACATAAGGACAAAAGTTCCATGTTATTTTATAAACGAAAAGATCATCTGGGGAGCTACTTCAATGATTCTAAGCGAATTTTTGGAGGTAATAAAACCAAACAAGCCTGAAAATTGATGATCAGGCTTGTTCACAGAATTAAAAAGCTCAACTATAGAATGATGATTTCGTAAGTAATTTCGGCAGCTTTATTTAACATGGCCGTAACTCCGCAATAACGCTCCTGAGAAAGAGCAATAGCTTTATCGAGTTTATCCAAAGCCAGTCCTTCACCTTTAAAAGTGTAGGTTAGATGGATTTTGTTATAGTATTTTGGATGTTCTTCAGTCAATTCACCATCGACTGAAACATTAAAATACTCAGGTTCAACCCGCATTTTTTTTAGAATCGAAATTACATCCATTCCTGTGCATCCGCCTAATGCTGCAAGTGTTAATATTTTAGGCCGTGGCCCAATGTTGTGCCCACCAACGCTTTCGTCAGCGTCAATCATAAATTTATGATTATTTACCTCAACCTCAAAGGCCATGTCCGAGGTCCAGTTTACTTCTGCTTTGTGATTCATTTTCTTTTACATTTAGTGAACAGCAAAGATAGAATTTTGGCGAAAACAATTATTTCGAAAAATGATTGCCAAAACCCATCCTCCAGGCGTGCACCAGGACTATTTTAGTGATGGCCGGGAAAAATCTTTGTTGGATCATTTCGCAATAACATAATCAAGTAGATCTTTAAATTCGGCAAGTATTGTTTTGATTTTGCTGATGGTTTCTTCCATCGAAAGATAAGAATTAGCGCCAGCGGCATTTAGATGTCCCCCACCCTCAAAATATTTTGAGGCAATTTGATTTACTGCAAATTTTCCTTTCGACCGGAAAGAAATTCTGATTAGATTTTCCCTTTCTGTCAATAATATCGCCATATTAATCTCTTTGATTGTTAAAGGATAATTTACAATTCCTTCACTATCGCCGGTTTTGTATTTAAAATCTGTCAAATCCTGTTTCGACAAGGCAATAATTGCGGTGTGAAGTTCAGGAATAATGAGCATTTTTCGGCTAAGTGCGTGCCCTAAAAGCCTTAACCTGCTTTCCGAAAAATTGTCGTAAATGAGCCTGTGAAGATTTTCTGCATCAATTCCTTTTTCGATTAATTCGACCATAATTTGGTATGTAGTGGCTGCATTACATGAGTAACTAAACGAACCTGTGTCGGTGATAATACCGGTATATAAACATTCAGCAGCGTCCTTATTAATCAGGTGTTTCAATCCGATTTGTTCAGCAAATCTGTAAACCAGTTCAGCCGTTGAAGATGCTAAAGTTGTCGAAAAAATCAATTGAAATTCGTTTTCTTTTGGATTTGGATGATGATCGATTAATACCTTAAAACCTTTAGCAAATCTTACCGGTTCCTCCATTTTATCAATCCGGTTTAGCGCATTATAATCAAGGCAAAAAATCAAATCAGCTGCTTCAATCAATTGTTTTGAATTTTTATCATCCTCAAAAATGATCATTTCATCACTTTCAGACATCCAATTTAAAAAATCAGGAAATCTGTTTGGAATAATTACTGAAACCTGGTAACCAGCACCTTTTAACACATGATACAGAGCAAGAGAAGAGCCAATCGCATCTCCATCCGGATTATGATGTGTAGTAATGATGATGTTTGGTTTTGTACTTAATACTTCACTGAATGCAGTAAAATCTATAGTAAATGACATTTATTATATTGATTATTAGTTAGTTGTTTATAATGAAAATTGAGTCGCAAATTTAATCTAAAAAAAGTTAAAAGCTTTGACTGGTTTATTATAATTCTACTTTTGCCTCTCACACTAAAATTATTAAATAATGAGCGCGAAAATAACTTTAACGATGATAAAACCACTTGCGGTTCAACAAGGGTTTATCGGACCTATTCTTTCTAAAATCAATGAGAATGGTTTTAGAATTGTTGCTATGAAATTAATGTGGTTAACTCAAAACCAGGCGATGCGGTTTTATGAAGTGCACAAAGAGAGACCTTTTTATAATGACCTCGTCCGATCGATGACATCGGGACCTATTGTAGCTGCGATTCTGGAAAAAGATAATGCAGTTGAAGAATACAGAAAATTGATTGGCGCTACCAATCCTGCCAATGCTGAGCCAGGAACAATCAGGAAACTTTATGGTTCATCTCTGGAAGCAAATGCAGTTCATGGCTCTGATAGTGATGAAAATGCCCAAATTGAAGCAGATTTCTTCTTCTCAAAACTTGAATGTTTTTAATCTTCCGGGCAGTATTCTCTGAAAGTACGGTCCTCATAAAATACTACGATTTTTTCTATTTTCTTTAAAGTATTTTTATGAGGATCTATTTTTTTTCGTTCCTGATGATGATTTTCAGGTAATTTTTCTTCAAAAAGTGGATTTTCTGGAATTTCTTTTTCGGTTTCTGCTCTTTCTACAACCTCAATTTTACCTTTTTGTTCTTCAATTTGCATTTTTGAACTTGTACTTTCGCTAACCGGATCAAACAAAAGTGCCTGCTGGATTGTATTTATTGGTTTTTTTTCAGCCTTTCCTTTTTCTTCTTCATTAACCAAACCATAATCCTTCGTCATCGAACCCACGCCGTTGATTAACCATTCAGACCTGATTTCCGGAAATTTTTTCAAAACCTTCATCACCAAATCCAAACTTGGCTTATTCCTTCCGGACATAATGTGAGAAATATTTGAAGGCTGAACTCCGATTGCATCAGCAAATTCAGCACTTGTAAAATTCTTTGTCTTTACCAGCAAAAATATCCTGTCTTGAATTTCATTCATTTTTACAACTGTATTTAAATATAATTTACAAAAGTACATTAATTTATGCTTACATCTGTAATACATAATGATTTACATTTGTACCTTTACATTACATTTGCAACTCATTGCCTTATTATTAAAATAACTCTTTTATTGCATTGATTTATAATATTTTAAATTTGAAGCATCTTCTTGTTGTATTCTTGATTAAAATAGGTTGTTTAATTATATTTTTTATTTAGATGACGTACTTATTACACTGAATTACTGTATTTTAAATATACTTTTCAGTTATTATTTAATTTATTTTATTGGTTAACAAAAATACGGTTAACTAAAGATGTAATAATTACATTTGTAAATGATAAATACACTTTACATTTGTAAATGATCGATGAGTTACATTTGTTTATCTTTTAGTTTTTAGTTGCGTTTTTACGGATGTATTTTAATCGGACGCAGGATTTCTTGTAAATGTAAAGAAGGTAAATCCTTTCTTCAAATTTAAATCTTGTCAAATTTAAATATTTGGGGCCACTCCTATTTTGTAAAATCGTGACTCTTGTAAAGCGAGATAAATAGAATATTTGTCATTAATAAAATCTCAGGCAAGAATATCCAAAGGATTTGAAGGAATAAATGGAAACCATACGCATTAATGATGCGATAACTAATTTAAAAACAAATACTTGCTTATGGGTTATTATTCCTGAAACAGAGTTTCTTTATGTTTTTAACCAGGCTTAGGAAACATCATAGAAATTTCAGACTCCCTTACCGCTTCCAGAAAACTTTGTCACTGTTGTGTTCAATTTATTGACATGATTATTCAAAATTATAAATTGCTTTCATTTACTTTGATGACAAAATAAATCCGCCAGATGAGCGCAAAAGACTTCATGAAAATTAACTGTTATCTGCGAATTGGATTGTCAAGGTAATGTTAATCCAAAATCCAATATAAAATTCATTTTCATACTAGATTGGATCATCTCTTTTACCGAACTAGCATTTAATTCAAAATAAATTTATCAGTACCTTCTAAAATGGTTTAATTGGATTTTTTGCCGAAACATAATTTGTTGAAATGAAATCGAAAATCTTCTAACAAGATAATTGGTTGGTTTGGTCTTTTTTGGCCAGAGTTATTTAAAATCAAGGAATTATACAGGAAAAAAAACATTAAACCTTTTTTGTCCTGGCTTAAATATCTTTTACCAGCTCGATAACAATTTTGGTAAGTTTCTTTTCGGCTATGGCCGCAACACTAAGTATTGTTTTTATATCAACAGGTTCCAGATTATCAGGATCACATTCATCGGTAATTACAGAAATGGCTGCAGATTGAAGGCCCATGTGGTGGGATACTAAAATCTCAGGAATTGTTGACATGCCAACAACGTCAGCTCCGATAAAACGAAGGTAGCGGTATTCAGCTCTCGATTCTAAATTTGGGCCAGGTACGGCTGTGTAAACACCCTGGTAGAGTTGGATTTTTTCACGAGTAGCAATTTCGATAATTTTTTTATTTAAAAATGGCGAATATGGCATACTCATGTCAGGAAAACGGGGACCAAGTTCATCATAATTTTTACCAAGTAATGGATTACTCCCCAGCAAATTGATATGATCGGTCAATAACATAAGCTCCCCCTTCCTGAATTCAGAGTTAAGGGAACCACAAGCATTTGAAACAATTAAATATTTCACACCCAAAGATTTCATAACCCGAACCGGAAAAGTAATTTGCTGCATGCTGTAACCCTCATAATAGTGAAACCTCCCTTGCATCGCTAAAACCTTTTTACCTGACAACTCACCGAAAATCAATTTACCATGGTGCGATTCGACAGTGGATACCGGAAAATCAGGAATATCAGCATAATCGATGCACTTGATAATCCTGATTTCGTCAACAAGTTTGCTAAGGCCAGTTCCTAAAATGATACCAATCTCAGGATTAATTATTCCTTTATCCATCAAATAATCAGTAGTATTCCTGATTTTTTCCATCAAATTATCCATTCAAATTATTTTTAAAATAAAAGCCAAAGTTAAGAAATCTGGTATTACTCCACTTCTTTTAAAAGAAAGATAGAATATTTCCTTTTTGAAAATCATCGCGTTAACTATTGCCCAATAATTAATTATGACTTAGGCAAGCTTGTTCAAAAGCATTTTCACGATCAAAAGTAAAGCTATAATTTTCGATAACCATGATAAAATCAGCTTTTTCGGGAGATAAGGATTGTAAAGTTACTATTTCCTTTTCTGGCCAGAAAACCTATCCTGACTTATCTCAATTACAGCAAAAACATCGGGTAAATAGTAGTCGATAATCGTTTTAATCCAGGCAGTTTTATTTGTCATAGAGTTATTATTGATGGTGCAATAATCGGAAAAATTCACAAAATTAAGGATGTTGTATTGCATCACTGTTAACGAATTCTGAGCGCTGATGTTGAGAATTAGTAGCAAAGGACACTATTGTGAAGAGATTTTTCATATCACAATGAGTTTAACACGTTTTGGAATATGAAATCATGGGATTGCTAATTAGAGGAATTTACAATTTGGCAAACAAATGTAAAAATTCATCAAAAAAAAAGCCTAAAACGTTAGTAATCAGGCCTTATTTGTAGCGGAAGGGACATTGGGTCAGTCCGGATCCAGTCTGATTCTTCCGCCAGTGAAACGAATTGAAATGCGCTGGATGCGGCAGTTCATTGGTGAAGATTTCCTGAACTGGGCAAATGAATATTTTAGCATCCCTGATGTCGAAAGCCCTGAAAAGATTAAGGATATTATCAGTCCAAACCTGAATATCCCTATTCCACGCCAGTAGCTTTTTAACAGTTTCCTGGAGAAAAATCCCTTCCACCGAAAACATACCACCTCTTATCGTTTCAAAAAGAAAATAACAACATGGTGCAGATTCGGGGTCTTCAGTTTAATCCTCACAAGGTTGATGACCTTAGATGCCCTGATGCTGATGATAAATCCGGAGGAGTGGAAAATTTCACAATTTCAAATGGAAAATAGAAATCATGAATTTTATTCTGGCCACCTCAAAAGGGTGGCCGTTTTTTTTCCACAAAAGCACTGAATTTTTTTAGTATGACATATAGTATATTATATTTTTTATTACCACTTTTTATGAAAACAGACTTATCATAATTAGTGTTTGTCCATAAAGTCAGGTAAAATGATTTCAGAACAAGGATTAACGATTTTAAATTTTAGAAGTAAAAAGAAAATCAGATGATTATGCTTTCTTCATAAATCGCTAATCGGCGTTTCTTGTTCTTAAATCAGTAAATTATTACTTAAATGACAGACTCTAATTAGTGTCTGTCTTTAATGTAACAGTTTTTGATGAGATATTTCGCTTCGCTCAATATGACAAGCTGCCAGGGTATTTCGTTGGAAGGTGGCGGTATGGCGCGCTCCGCGAGCCATACCGCCACCACCCCTAAAAAAATATGGGTTGTCATTTCGACCGAAAAATCAAAGTGAAGCGTGATTTGGATGAAAGAAATCACAATACTTGTACTTTATAGACAGACACTAATAAATGTTTTTTTTCGTTCATTCGTGCGCACAAATATACTTTGCCTCCATACGAGCCAATTTTTGCGGCTTCCCTCCCACCCTTTTTTGTACGAATTTGCGCGAATCTGTCCTTTTTGTACGAACAAGGGTTTTTGTGCATATTATTTTCATTTAGTAAACTGACTATCATCATATTACTAACTTTCCGCACTATCTGCACTGCTGCACGAATTTTTTGACGCTTTTAGCGTAGTTTCAGTTGCACCCGGAATTATTTTTTTTTCATTTTGAAGGTATTTATTAGATTTAATTAAAGCAGGCCCAACCGGAACCATGCCAGTCGAAGCTATTATTTCCGAAACCTGTGTTTTCGGCAACGTGAAAGCTACTTCCGAACAAAACCTCTATGACGTTTTGTTCCGACTTTACCAGGTACAATATGAAAAGATGGCAATTGAAAAACGAATAAACAAAAAGAAATGATCACACTCAGCCAGCTTTCAGCATTTGCCAACCGTATCAAGGATAATACGGATATTCAACATACGATCCTGGTAACTACCGAATCGGAGTTAACAAAGAAGATGCAGTCCGTCAGGATTGAGCAGTTCCCGGTGATGATGATTGTTATTCCGAGTTATGATGCCTCCGGAGTCGGCAGGGACGACTTTCGCATGACGGCGAATATGATCATCTTCATTTTGAAACGGGACAGGTTTCAGGGAGCCAACGAAACGACCTCGATGGCCGACATGGAAGAAACGTTGGCCATCGCTCAAAAGATCATCGAATACCTGATCAATGGATTTAATGAATCCAACGATTGTGCTTTTTCGGATGGAATTATTCCTGCATCTTTCCATGTTGATCCTGAATTTAATTATCTGGGCTGTAACGGATGTAGCCTGGGATTTCAAATAAAAAACTGATAAAGCTAATGGAAGATTTCAAAACTGCATTAAAAGCAATTACCAGATATTCGGTGTCCTGGATAAACATTACTATTTCAGGCCTTAACGAAATTGTTGGGCTAATCGTTGGTGTATTGACTTCGGTTTATTTGATTGTGCAAATCAGGAAAAATTGTAAGAAAAAACGGAGCACTTAACATTAGTAAAACCATTTTCGGGATGCTTTTTGTTTTTGTCATCCTGCTGTTTTTCGTTACCATTCCCACCGGTAACAGTGAAATTGTTTACATGACTTTTGGAACGTTTATCGGTATCGTTGGAACCGTTGCGGCCTTTTACTTTGGGAGTAGTTCCGGCTCAAAGGAAAAAAGTGATGGAATAATGAGGGTTTTGGGAAAGATGAATTAGGTTGCAAATCAAAAGCAATTCATTAGCTGGGTACCCCTGAAAAGTTCAGTGGTACTCCTAAGTTACTGACAAAAGTTTGAAATAAATCAAATCATACGTTGATGATTTGTAATAAAAATTACCTTTGTTTAAAAATAAACCTGAACAAATGGTAAGGTTACACAGACATAGTAGGAAGTATTCATTACCTTTGGTAAGGTTACAAGTGAGTTATCGGCAACCCAAAAAACTGAACAAATAAGCTATCAACAAATGAATTATAAAACCATTGCTCCGCAGACAGTCCTAAGTGTATTTGTCAAATGCTATTGGACATTAGATGGTTCTAAAGAAATTAAACCTGAAAAGCAAAGAATTGTGCCAGACGGATGTATGGAAATGATATTTCATTATGGTGATTTATATAAGCAATATTTTCAAGATGGGAGTTTTATCATTCAGCCAAAATGTTTTGTCTTTGGACAAATAACTCATTCTTTAGACATTGAACCCACGGGAGAAACTGGGATTTTTGCTATTCGTTTTCACCCCGATGGCTTTGCTCCTTTTGTTACAATGCCTATTAAAGATATGGAAAATAGAGCCGTTCCTTTGCAAGAGTTGTTTGGCAATGACGGACTACATCTTGAAAAAGAAGTATTAAATGCTTTAACAAATGAAGAGAGGGTAAAAATAATTGAACCATTTTTGATGAAAATATTAATTACTCCTAAGTTTATCGACAGCTTTACAAAATCAAGTGTAGAAATTATTCTTCAATTAAAAGGAGAACTAACGATCGATGAATTATCTGACCAATTAAACATACACCGAAGACAATTGGAACGGAAATTTTCATCTGTAATTGGTCTTAGTCCAAAACAACTTTCAAAAATAATCAGAATACAAGCTACTCTAAAAATGTTGGCAAATAATCAATTTACAAGTCTTACTTCAGTTGCCTATGAAGGGAATTATTACGACCAAGCGCATTTCATAAAAGATTTCAAAGAGTTTACAGGAATGAGCCCAAGAAATTTTTATGCAAATAACCTAAAAATGTCTTCGTTGTTTATAGGTTCCGAATAGTTTGTCGCATTTTTACAATTTTGATGTATCGCTTTGATATAGTTTTGCACCGCAATAATGCACAAAACATAATAAACAAAGATTTAATAATGAAAAATTTAATTAACTGGTTTGAAATTCCAGCAACTGATTTTAACAGAGCTGAAGAATTTTACAAAGGTATTCTTGAAGTAGAAATTCAAGAAACAGAAATGTTTGGAACAAAAATGGGCTTCCTCCCATCTGACGGTAAAAATGTAACGGGAGCAATTGTTCAAGGAAACGATTACAAACCATCATTGGAAGGCGTTACGCTATACTTAAATGGCGGTGAAAATCTACAAATGATTTTGAATAAAGTTGAAAACCACAAAGGCAAAATCATTGTTCCAAAAACTCAAATTAGTCCAGAGATGGGATATTTTGCAATGTTTATAGACACCGAAGGAAATAAATTAGCATTACACTCTATAAAATAATCAACATGAAAAATATATTTAAAAACTTTATGGTGCTTGCTATCACAAGCACCATTATTTCTTGCAGTAATTCAAGCAACACAAATACAACAGACAATACTATCAATGGTTTTAACGAACTTGAAAAAGCAAGTTGGTTAATCGGTGAATGGCAAAATAATTCACCCGAAGGAAATGTAATGGAAGTTTGGGAAAAGAAAAACGACTCTACATTTGCAGGTAAAAGCTATTTTGTTGTAGGGAAAGACACTGTTTCTTCAGAGATTATCAGCCTTGAGCAAAATGGTAAAGAGTTATTTTATATTCCTACAGTTAAAGACCAAAATAACGAACAGCCAATAAAATTTGCTTTAACTTCTTCGGCAAGTGGACAATTAGTTTTCGAAAATCCTAAGCACGATTTTCCTCAAAAAATCTCTTATACACAAATAACAAAAGACTCTTTGTTGGCTGAAATTTCAGGAACGATAGATGGTAAACATAATTTGCAAAAGTTTCCAATGACAAGGGTAAAAAAATAAACGATAACCTAATGAATGACAGAGAGAAGGGCAGCCGATAACACGCGGTTAGCGACTATTCTTTTTTTATTGATAACGCTAGCCTGACGGCATGCGCGTAGGTCTAAGGTAAAAAGAACAGCGCCAACCGCGGGAACGTTGTGCGTCATATAAGAAAAACCTGAAATGAAAAAAATAATAAAAATGATTTGCCTAATACTCATATTGACCTTAAACTTTTCTTGCGTTGAAAATAAATCAACTGAATGGAAAACTAACAACCCTGAATTGGTAACAACTTTAAAAGCCGACACCTTAAAATTTACTTCAGGAATTAGCTCTATCTTTCAAGATAGTAAAGGAAATTATTGGTTTGGAAGTCTTCAAGAAGGAGTTGCTGTTTATAACAGCAAAACATTCATTTATTTCAGCAGTAATGACGAGCTGACAGACAACCAAATCCATTCAATTCAAGAGGACAAAGAAGGTGTTATTTGGTTTAACACCCAAAATGGCGTTAGTAGTTACGATGGGACAAGGATAAAAAATCACACTGATGCAGAGACAAAAAATTTCCAAATTCAAAATAATGAACTTTTGAAGGGTAAATGGATGAAATCAGATAACGACCTTTGGTTTGAGGCTGGTACTAAAGAAGGAGTTTATAGATTTGATGGGAAGGAATTAAATTACTTAGCGTTTCCTCCTCATAAAGTCCTTAACCCTTATGATAATTTATTTGCTGTAACCAGTATTTCAAAAGGAAAAAATAATATGATTTGGTTTGGTACTTATGCAGGTGTTTTTGGGTACAATGGGAGTTATTTTACAATCATTAATGATGAAACATTAGGATTTGATAGAAAAATTGAACCTTTGCATATACGAAGTATTTACGAGGATTCTAATGGCAGGCTTTGGATTGGGAATAATGGTATTGGTGTATTACTTAAAGAAGGTGATTCAATAATTAATTTTTCAAATAAGCATAACCTGATTCACCCCAATAGTAAACGAAAAGGAGATAAATCACCTCAAGGTACACTGGAACACGTTTTTACAATCGCAGAAGATAAAAAAAGAAACATTTGGTTTGGAGACAGGGATGCTGGAATCTGGAAATATGATGGTAAAAATTTAGAAAATTATACCATAAAAGATGGATTGACAAATGATTTCGTTCTCTCAATTTACGAAGATAAAAATAGTGAATTGTGGTTTGGAATGACAGACGGAAACATATATAAGTTTAACGGAAAGACATTTGAAAAACAATTTTGAAAAACACGAACGCACAACAGCAGTTTGGCAAAATGGCGGATTTAGTGCTAAATTCAACGGCTGAATTTCAATTGAAGTTTTGTGCAGAACTGAACATTTGTACTTCGATTTCCGCCCTTCGCCAAGCCGCAAACTGCTGTGCGTCATATTAAAACAGAAAATAAATGAAACTGATTATTCTATTAACGTTATCGATTTTATCAACTTCTTGTAACTCACAAGAAAAGAAAGTGAACACTAATAAAAAAAGTGATTCAGATAAAGTAGAAATTGAATCTCAAATTGGAGAATATGTTACAAGTATATTTGAAGATTCCAAAGGAAATTTATGGTTTGGAACAAATGGAAATGGAATTG